>NZ_JBSQOT010000005.1:0-84399 GCF_055117995.1 Deferrivibrio sp.
ATCCATCTGGGCAGCACCTGTAATCATGTTCTTTACATAGTCAGCGTGACCTGGACAGTCAACATGCGCATAGTGACGCTTCTCACTCTCATACTCAACGTGTGCTGTAGCAATAGTAATACCCCTCTCACGCTCCTCAGGAGCTTTGTCAATATTACCATAATCCACAAACTCCGCCAAACCCTTGTGCGCTAATACACTGGTAATAGCCGCCGTTAACGTAGTCTTACCATGATCAACGTGACCAATCGTACCAACATTAACGTGAGGTTTCTTTCTCTCGAACTTCTGCTTAGCCATAGTTCTCCCTCCGATTTAGTTTTAAGCCCATGACCGGAATCGAACCGGTGACCTCGTCCTTACCAAGGACGCGCTCTAACCGACTGAGCCACATGGGCACCGTTTTATACAAAAAAGCAGACGAAGACTACGCACTTCTCCGTCCTTTTAACTACCTATAAAAAAATAAGCGGGTAACGGGACTTGAACCCGTGACCCTCAGCTTGGAAGGCTGATGCTCTAGCCAACTGAGCTACACCCGCATAATATGGGGAGAGGAGGATTCGAACCTCCGAAGGCAGTCGCCGGCAGATTTACAGTCTGCTCCCTTTGGCCGCTCGGGCATCTCCCCAAAAAAATTAAAGCTGGCGAAGGGAATTGAACCCCCAACCTGCTGATTACAAGTCAGCTGCTCTACCGATTGAGCTACGCCAGCTTAAAAACCTTTTTTCAAGGCGGATGTGGATATTAATAAAATATTTTTTCCATGTCAAGTTTTTTTTTCTTTTTTCAACAAAACAGAAAATTTGTTGTTTTAATTCAACTAACCATCTGATAAAACTTCTGAAATTGCATTCAGCAACTGTCTTAAATTGAAAGGTTTTTATAACAATTTTACTTCATCTATTATAATTCCTCTGTCTGAAACAAGCTCTTCATTGTATCCAGACATAAAAATCACTTTTATATCAGACAGATAATCTTTAATCTTTTCTACCAAAACATTGCTGCTCATCTTAGGCATTATAACGTCAGTAATTACCATATCTATCTTTTGCCCGTTTTCACTTACAATTTTAAGGGCATCATGTGGATTTTTGCAGCAAATACATTATAACCAGCATGTGTTAGACTTGCTTCAAAAGTTTCTATCAAAAATTCTTCATCCTCAACAAGAAGGATATTAGCCTTCTTTAATGGCTTCATATCAATGCATAAAAACACCGTCTTTGAGTAATTCAGCAAACTCAAAGAGTTTTATCAACCTTTCCATTTAAAGTTATAACACAAAAAATTATGTTTTGCATTGAAATTTACTCAAAAGCGGTAAATTTTTTCGGGTCAACCTTTTTGAATGTCCTCACAGGTAAAAATCCTGCAATAGATACAAAAATAATCAATATCAACAGCAAAATAAAAAGCTTGAAGTATCTTACGTCAAATTCTATTGTCCAGCCAAAAGATTTTGTATTTACTACTCTGATAATTATTATGCTCAAAATCCCCCCCAGAATACTGCCATAAATTGTCCCCAAAATTCCAATAACTGTTGCGGAAAAGGTATAAATCTTCACCAGTAGTTTATTGCTTGAACCAAGATATTTTAAGATGCTTATCTCCTTTCTTCTTTCAAGACTTACAGCATATAACATATTTCCAACTCCAAGAAGTGAAACAATGAGTGCTATCAACTGTATTGCGTATGTTATGGCAAAGCTTTTATCAAAAATTTTGATAACTTTTTGCCTTATGGTTAAATTGTTGTAAATATCAAGAGACTTGTTTTTATTGATTAAATCCTCAAGCTCAGCGATAACATTATCAGGATTTGCCCCCTTTTTCAGATAAATGCTTATCTGAGTAAATTTAAGCTCTCCCCAATATTTCTTTTGAAAGCTGTTGTCAAAAATGATAAAACCGTTTGTAGTGGAATAGCTTGTAAATACTTCTCTTACTTTAAATTTTTCTGTACCTTTCGGCGTATCAATATCGATATAATCCCCTTTATCTATCCCATATTTGACTTTCAAATATTCTGAAATAGCAACACTCTTTGTAACGTTAAAATTTTCTATCCCATCGTGGTGTTTTTTAACAACCCTTTCTTCGCCAAAGCCAAAAAGGATATTTTTCCCTTTGAAAGTACCAGGCATCGCCCTGAATGTGCTTACTGCCTCAACTTCATCTAAAGTCTTAATTTTTTGCAAAACATCTTCTTCAAGGGGCTCAAAACAAAAGTTTGATGAGCAAGATGAAGATTTGATAAAAATATCTGCCCTTAAATTATCATCTATCCAATCTGAAAGAGATGTCTTGAAAGAATCTATAAGGGTTACCATACTGATAATAAGTGCTGTGGAAATACTTACACTGATAAGCGCAATGGCAAATCTGTAAGAACTGCTGTAAATGTCAGCAAAAGATATTATACCGACTGTCTTGAAAAACCTTTTTATGGTTTTTTCAAGTAAAACAAGCAATTTTTCCAGATAAAAAAATGCTGCTGCACAAAATCCAAGCAATATCAAAAAGACACCAAGGTATGAAAGGTATAGCTGGTCAAAATATTTAGATTTATAGTCGATAAAACTTACCATAATACCTGAAAATATAAGTATCACTCCCAGAATAAAGCCTGCAAAAAAATATTTCCTGAACTTCAACTCGAAAGTCCCTTTTCTTATAGTCTCAGTAGGCCTGACCTTTGTAGCCTCAATTGAAGGGAAGATTGAAGAAAAGAGTGAAATAATAACCCCCAAGACAACCGAATAAATAGTATATTTGTTGAAAACAAAAATATTTTTTATGTAAACTGGCTTAAATATTGTGGAAATAGTATCTTCCATTACTGCAAAAGAGTAAATGCTCACAAATTGCCCCAAAAATACACCTGAAATCGAGCCAATAACACCCAACAAAAGAGATTGTGTTACAAAAATCATAAGAATTTGAGGTTTTGATGCGCCAAGCGCCCTAAGTGTTCCTATCTGCTCCCTCTTTTTCACAACCGTAATAAAAATTGTATTAAACAGCATAAAAAATCCAACCAGAAACGCTATAAAGCTTATAAAATAAAGATTCATCTTAAACGATTTGAGTATTTCGGTCTGATTTTGTACCAAAGAAGATTTTTTGAAAATCTGCAAATCGTTATCTAAAATATTTTTAACATTTTCTAAATCAGCTTCGTTTATATCAACATCAATTTTTGATATCTTACCGGATATTTTAAATTTTTCCTGGAAGTTTCCTATATCCTGATAAACTCCAGAAGGGATGCTTTCATCTTGCAAAATCCCTGCTACAGTAAATTTTAATTTCTCTTTTGATGTAAGGTAAAAAATATCACCTTTTTTAACATTTAACCTATTTGCAATATCTTCAGTTAAAACTGCCGCATCAATATTTTCAAAAAAAGATTGCAAATCGATACTTGCACCTTGAAACTCAAAATTTCCATTTTTTAAAATTTTAAGCGTGTCTATACCAATTACAGGGACAATCAAATCATTCTCTGCTACTGTGTCTATACGGATAACAGGATAAGCTCTAATATTTTTTTCATACAACTTTTCTAAAATATTTTCATTTATATAAGAGTCAAACTTACTTTTTATTTCATATTTAGCGATGGGGTTTAATTTCTTGATATCACTCGTCATACTTTCGATTGCGCTTTGAGTGGAAGACAGTATGGAAAGAAATAGTCCTACTCCAAGGGCCACGCCAAATATGGAAATAATACTGAAAAGTTTTTCTTCCCTAAGGTTCCTAAAAACAATAATTAAGATTAATCTCAATTTATCAAACACTTATCACGCCATCTTTTATTTTTATAATCCTATCTGTGAATTTTGCAATTTCATGATTGTGGGTAACCATCACAATTGTTGTCCCAAATTTTATATTTAGCTCTCTAAGTATGTTAAGAATATTTTCGCCAGACGTTGAATCAAGACTTCCTGTGGGCTCATCAGCAAGAACAATCTTTGGCTCTTTGAGCAATGCTCTTGCAATTGCAACCCTCTGCATCTGACCACCTGAGAGCTGATGGGCAAAACTGTCTATTTTTTCACCAATTCCCAGCATATCCAACACTTCAGGGATTTTATCTTCATTTTTTACACCACCTATCAAAAGTGGGATTAAGATATTTTCCTTTACTGTAAGATTGTTAAAAAGATTAAAAAATTGAAAAATATATCCGATATATTTCCTTCTAAATTCCGTAAGCTTTTCCTCATCAAAATCTGTAATGTCAACGTTATTTATCATAACCTTTCCACTATCAGGCTTTTCCATTGCCCCTATAATATTCAAAAGGGTAGATTTACCTGAGCCGGATGGCCCCATTATTGAGACGAATTCACCTGCTGAAATTTGCAAGCTCACACCCTTTAATACTTTTGTTTCCCCATAATTTTTGTACACATTTTCAAGCAAAATCATATTTCTCACCTTAATAACCTGTCAATTCCATATATGCCAGACCTGACATATCGCCATAAACCTTACAGTCACCTTCATAATAATGATTAAATGTGGAATTTTGGGCTAAAAATTCCTGGTCTTTTACAAGAGTTTCTACAATCAATTTTTTATTTTCAATCACCATTTCCCATTTTATAGGGTATTTTGATTTGGTCTTTTTTGAAACATAATATTTTAATGGTGTAAGCTTAATATCATCAAAATTTAATTCTCTTTTTTCTCCATTTTTTTCTACTATTGCCACGTACGAACTTTTATCGATTGCTTCATTTTTATTTCTGATTCTGTATATTAAAATTTCCCTTTTATCATCAAGCATAATAGAAAACCAATCCCACCCTTTTAATTTTGTCGTTTCATAATCTGAATTTATTTCACGGTCAAACCAGCTTTTGCCAGTCACAGAGTATTTTTTATCATCAATTAAAATTGTTCCCTTTGTATCAAGTCTGGTTATTGAAAAATACAGTGATGCACACTCGGGGCAGCCAAAAATCTTGTTGGAATAACCATCTTTCCCATTAAGTAGAGGTTTTTTATCCGGCTTTAAAACAAAATCAATTTTAAAATTTTTAGCATTCGCCTTTAGATAAATTTTGTTTAAGTCTCCACTTAATTCATCATCAAACACTTTGACATTCAGCATTTTATCTGATGCAAATGCCTCACCATAAGCACCCCTTGAAGTATCATCTTCAAAATAGTATTTTTTGCCATCTATATCCGTAATGGCAAAATGTGAAATATATATTCTATTTAGACCAAACTTACTCTTATATCTTTTTTTTGAAACATTTATCACAAAAAAGGTCAACTCATACCCAAAACTTTCTCCGCTGTCTGATTTAAGATGACCCGTAAAATACCACCATTGGCTTGAAAAATTATCTTTGAAATACATATCTTCAGGAAGGGTTACTTTGTCATTTTCAGTTAATTTGACAAAATCTCCTGAAATTGCAAATTTTGAGAAAATTAGCACAATAATAGGAAAAATAGCAAAAATTTTATAATATCTCATCTGCCTGCCGTAAAATATCCTTTTGCATTAGTTTAAAAATAATTTTATGAAATGGAAGCATTGCATACCAATAAATCCTGCCGCCTAAACCTTTAGGGTAAAAGTAAGCTGTAACTGAAAAGGTGTTGTCAAGAATAGAAAATTCAAGCCAGGCTTTACCCGGTAATTTCATCTGAGCCTGAAACAGGAGTCTTTTGTTTTCAACCAAATCAATTACTTTCCAGAAATCCACACTGTCACCCAATCTCAAATCACCACTTCTTTTACCTCTATTAAGGCCGTAACCCACCAACAGTTTATCAATTAAACCTTTGATGCTCCATAAAATATTCAAGACAAACCACCCATTTTCACCGCCAACATTTTTGCAAACCTTAAAGATATTTTCTGCTTTTGCCTCGTCAATTTCAGCAATATATCTGTCAACATAGACAGCCTTTGAAATCTCAGGGATAAACGGCACATCACATATTTTACCCTTGCTGCTGTCGCACCATCTGCTTATGACCTGATGATTTTCGATTTCTTCAATAGATTTTTTGACAGCTTCTTCAAATCCTGTAATTTTAATTTCCGGAAATAGCCTTTTGGCCACATCATTTTCGATTACACTTTCGTGTTTTAGTCCCATTACAAGCTCCCTTGCAATGTCAAAGTTGACAGGGGAAAAGAGTATTAACCAGTATGAAGAGAGTCTGGGGGTTAATAAAGGTACTGACAAAATATATCTTTTTAGTCCCATAGCTTTTGCAGTCTTTAAAAGCATATCTTTAAAGGTCATAGGCTTTATACCTATATCAACCTTCCCAGAGTAACTTTTGTCAAACAGGATTGCTGTTTTTAGATAATTTATCACATCAACAATATAAATAGGTGAAGTAAGCGTATTTACCCATTTTGGGGCAACCATTACAGGTAATTTTTCAACGAGACTTCTGATTATTTCAAAGCTCGCACTACCAGAGCCAATAATTACACCTGCTCTAAACCAGATACAATCCACCTTATCGCTACTGCTTAAAATTTCCCCGGTCAGGTATCTGCTTTTAAGATGAACACTCAAGTTATCTTTATTGCCAAGTCCACCGAGATAAATCACTTTTTTGACCTGACATTTTTCACAAACTTAAATAATTTTTTTGCACTGTTTTTTTCAGCATTTAAATAGTCTTCATCTTGGCCCATCATATGGATAAGATATACCGCCACATCCACACCTTTTAGTGCTTTTTCAAGGATTTCCTGGTTAAAAGTATCCCCTGCAAAGATATTGCAGCGTTCTTTAACTTTTTGTTCCAATTTGTTTGGATTTCTCACAAGTAGATTAATTTCAACTTCTTCATCAAAAATTGCCTCAAGAAGTCTCCTGCCTACAAAACCTGTTACACCTGTTAACAATATTTTCATAATCCATTATAACATAAATTAGACCTTGGATTACAAATCAACATAATTTAGTGAAAAATATTGTATATCTTCTCTGCCAACTCTTCTATCCGGAAAGGCTTCTGCACAAAATCAATTTTAAAATCCTCAACAGACGCTTTCATATCATCCAGCATAATTTCATTGTATCCCGACATAAAAATCACTTTTATATCAGGCTTTATCTCTTTTGCCAAAATAGAAAGCTCTTTTCCATTTAAATCCGGCATAACAATATCGGTTATTAAAAGATTAATATCTGAATTTTCTTTTAAAATGTCCAGCGCATTCAGAGGGTTATTTGCAGCATAAACTTTATAATTTAAAAGCTCAAGCAATGTTTTCTCAGCCGTTAAAAGACTTTCCTCATCCTCGACAAGTAAAATACACTGCCCCTCACCCTTTTTAAAAGAAACTCCATAACTTGGATATTTATCTCCAGAGATTTCTTCATATGGCGGAAAAAATATTTTAAATGTGGTGCCTACCCCTTCTGCACTTTCTACATAGATATTGCCATTGTTTTGTTTTACTATCCCGTAAACTGTTGCAAGACCAAGTCCCGTACCTTTGCCTACATCTTTGGTGGTAAAAAACGGCTCAAATATTTTTCCCAGGTGCTCTTTTTTTATACCACAACCGCTATCAGAAAACTCCAACAAGACATATCCGCCTTTTTTAAGCCCAGGATATTTACTATAATCTTCATTTTCAACGTAAACATTTCTTAATTTGATTTCAATTTGTCCCCTTCCGTTCATGGCATCTTTTGAATTGACAAGAAGATTGGTCACAATCTGGTTAAGTTGCGACATATCTATTTTGATATTTTTAACATCTTCAGCATAATCAAGTTTAAGCTCAACCCCTTCTCCAAGCAAAACCTTCATCATTTTAAGCTGATGATTAAAAAATTCCTTCAAATCAACAGCAACAATATTTACCGGCTGTTTTCTGGCAAAGCTGAGCAACTGTTTAGTTATTTCAGAGGTATGAAGTGCAGCATTTTTCATCTTTGAGATATAATCAAAAAGCCTTGAATTTTTATCAAGTTGCATCAGTGAAAACTCAATATAATTTAAAATAATTGTCATCATATTGTTGTATTCATGGGCAACACCACCTGCAAGTCTTCCGATAGATTCAAGCTTTTGAGCATGATTAAGCCTATCTTCAATAATCTTTTTTTCCGTAATATCCACAGCCGTGCCAAGGGCAGCAGGTTTACCATTCCAGGTGATTTTACCGGAGGTAAAATCTAACCACCTCTCTTTACCATCCTTTGTTAAGATTTTAAATTCATATCTGTTTTCAACCGGCTCCCCCCTTTGCCTGGCAAGCCCTCTTTGCTTTATTCGCTCCTGATAATCAGGATGAACAATACTCCAGAAATTTTTGCCTATTATCTCATCCTGACTATAACCTGTGATATTCTCAAATCCCTTATTTACATAGACAAATTCGCTACCTTCGTAGACAAAAATAGCTGCAGCTGCATTATTCGTCAAAGCCCTAAATCTTTCTTCACTCTCTATCAAAGCCTGCCTGTCTTTCAAATTTTCGGTAATATCTTTTATAATGCCAAAAACAATATTTTTCTCTTTATCAAAATAGGCAATTGAATGAATATCCTTAATCAAACCGCTGTCATTTGATCTAATTTTAAATGTTATATCATAAGGGATATTGTGGTATATAAGATTTTTAAGTGCATCATCAAGATCCTTTCGGTATTGAGATAAAGGTACTGATTTTACAATCTCATATTCAAACTTCTCACCGTATAACCCGTAAATTTTTTTTGCACCGGCGGAACCAATAATTGTATTCGTATTTAAATCAAGTTGCCAGTGGCCTGATTTTGTATAAAGCTCTGCTTTGTTCAACCTGTCTATTGCTTCATTCAGCTTTTGTTCAGCTTCAACTCTATATGTTATATCATAAGCTGTCCCAAGCACTGCCGGTTTACCATCAAAAACAATCTGCTTCCCACTAAAACTTGCCCAAAATACTCGTCCCTCTTTTGTAATGGCTTTTACATCATAACTTGACGGTACATTTTTACCTTTTTGCCTATCGATACCTCTTTGTTTTACAATCTCCCTGAAATCAGGGTGGATAACCTCCCAAAATTTAAGTTCATTATAAAATTCATATTCTGAGTATCCAAACACTTTAAGCATACTTCTGTTTACATACAAAAATCTCTCACCTGAGAATATAAATATTCCTGCAGATGTAAAGTCGGCAAGTGTCCTGAAAATACTCTCACCGTAGATGCTCTCAACTCTTCTGTCAGAAATATCTACAACTATTCCTTTTACCCCTTTAAATTCACCATTTTCAAATATCGATACTTTCTTATCAAGGACATACTTTATAACGCCGCTTTTTGTTAAGATTCTGTACTCCTGAGAAATTGTTGTATGATTCTCATTAAGTTTTCTTGCCTCTGCAAGAACTAAATTTCTGTCGTCTGGATGAATTAATTCTGTCCAGCCAATATTCTTACTATTAAACTCTTCAGGAGAGTAACCGCATATATTTTCACTTCCTGAAACAACTTCCACACTCCAATCAGGAAGCCCTTTGTATATCATCACATCTGCATCAAGAAAAAACTCAGAAAAGTTGCTATTCATAATTATTTTTAATTTATATCAAAACCTTTTTCAATTATTTTTTGAATAATTATCTAAACTTCTTGACAACATATCAGGGATATATTAAAAAGACAGTGTTTTGATATAACAAACCGGGAGATATATAATTGTTAAGCTTTATATTTAGTTTTCTGGTTCTATTTGGCTTCTGGATGATTTTCTCAGGGCACTTTCATTTATTAACAAACGTACTTGGAATAATATCATCATTAATTGTGGCTTTTTTTACAAATCGGCTTTTTTTCCCGGATAAAAAAGTAAACTTCAAACTTATAGCAAAAATCTTCCTTTATGTACCATTTTTAATGAAGGAAATTATACTTTCAAATATAGAAATTCTTAAAATTTTACTAAAAAAAGATGTAAAACAAGAAATTGATCCAATTATGCTGGAGTTTGAACCTGAAGTTAAATCAGATATTGGAATAACATTACTTGGGAACTCAATTACTCTAACACCTGGCACTGTGACTATTTTTGCACAAAAAGACAAATTTCTGGTTCATGCCATCAGTCCTGATTTCAAAGATGGAATATTCGCACTGCAAAACAAAGTAAAAAAAATTGAAGAGGCTTTATGATTTTTGAGATCGGTATTATCATTATCTTGGTTGCCTCTTTTTTCTCTTTATACAGAATAATTAAAGGTCCTACTTTTTTTGATAGGGTTTTGGCCGTTAACATGATAGGCACAAAAGTTGTTGTTTTACTTGTGCTTATAGATTTTCTATACAATAGGCCTGAGTTTGTTGATATTTCAATAGCTTATGCATTAACTAACTTTATAGGCACCATAGCTATACTCAGACTCAAAGAAAAGGGGAAACTGGATTGACATATATTACAGGTTTTTTGATAACTTTAGGTTCTTTGCTTATATTGGTTTCTTCAATAGGACTTATCAGGATGCCTGGATTTTATACAAGAATCCATGCTGCAGGAAAAACTGATACCCTTGGGCAAATTCTAATTGTTTTAGGTCTTATATTGTATGAAGGGTTTTCGCTTATTTCTTTAAAGCTTATTTTTTTAGTTGCGTTTATCTTCATAGCAAATCCAACTGCAACTCACGCCCTTGCAAGAGCTGCTTACATCAAAGGGGTTCAGTGGTGGAGAAAGAAAAGTGACGATAGTTATTGATATACTCTTTTTGACATTTTTAATCTTTGCTGCTCTACTATCTATTTACTTTAAAAATCTTCTTAATTCCACAATAGTATTGGGAGCATATTCCCTTTATGTTGCTGTTTTATGGACTACGTTGAATGCTATAGATGTGGCATTTACTGAAGCAGCTGTGGGAGCGGGTATAAGTACTGTTTTGTTTCTTGCTGTTTTTACCAAAATACAACCAGAAGATAGGTCTGTTATTAAAAGAAACAGGCAAATTTTAGCACTTGGAACTTTATTCTTTGTAGGATACTTACTTATTTTAGGTATTACGGATATGCCTAAATTCGGTGATCCAAACTGGGTTACCAACACTTATTTGATCCCTGACTACATTGAAAGAACAATGCATGAAACCGGTGCTGTAAACATTGTTACTGCAATACTTGGAAGTTACAGGGGATTTGATACAAATGGTGAAACTGCCGTAATCTTTATAGCGGGAATTTGTACATACCTTATTCTAAACAGAGGTGAAAATTGAATAAGGATATAATATTAAAAACTACAACGAGAATAATAGTACCTTTCATATTGGTATTTTCCCTTTATGTTTTAGCCCATGGTGAAATTAGTCCAGGAGGTGGTTTCCAGGGTGGAGTGATTTTTGCGGCTGGTTTTATACTCTATTCAATGGTTTTTGGTGTAGAAGAATTGTACAAAATCATAAGCAAAAAAGTAATAATTTTTCTAACTGCTCTTGGAGTATCCATTTACACAGGTGTTGGATTTATTACAATGCTAAATGGCGGAAAATTTCTTGAGTATGCAAAAATTCCTGGTTTTGATATGAAATCTGGAAATGCTATGGGGCTTTTATTCATTGAAACAGGTGTTTTTATAACTGTTTTTAGCGTAATGTTGCTACTTTACATAGAGGTTGCTAAAAAATATGATAATTGACTTTTTAATTTACAAATATAACTATCTTGCAACTATAATACTTATTCTAATAGGTCTTTATAGTGTCATTGTAAATGGGAATTTACTAAAAAAAGTAATCGGGCTTAATATTCTGTCAACTTCAGTAATTTTGTTTTACATCAGCATATCAAAGGTTTCAGGTGGCTCAGCTCCCATTTATGCTGAAAACGTTGTAAGATATGATAATCCTCTCCCTCATGTTTTGATGCTCACAGCAATTGTGGTAGGTGTGTCAATTACTGCAGTTGCATTATCGATTATAATTAAGATAGAAGAAACGTATGGTACCATTGAAGAAGATGAGATTGTAGAAATTGACCAAAATGACGATATGGTGGATAACAAATGAACCTTAAAATGAACCTGCCCGCTCTTGTGGTCGTTTTTCCTTTCTTTTCTGCCATGATGATGGTAGCAATAGGTATTTTTAATAGAAAAGTTGTTCCTTATATATTCCAGATTACTGCTACAATAACGGCATATTTTGCATTTTCACTCCTTATAGAAGTATATACAAATGGACCGATAAGATATTATTTTGGCAATTGGATTCCACCAGTAGGAATTGAGTATTATGTAGATTATTTAAATATTCTTTTCGTTACTATTATTGCTTCAATATTTTTTGTAATGAGCTTTTATTTCCCTTTGAGCGTAAGGAAGGAAATACCTGAATCAAAAAGTTATATTTTTTACTCTGTTACTACCTTGTTCGCTTCAGGTTTGCTTGGAATTACCATTACTGGTGATATGTTTAATATTTATGTCTTCACTGAGATATCATCTATAACAGCTTATGCACTAATAGCAATTGGCGGAAATAGAAGATCTTACAGGTCGAGCTTTAATTATCTTATACTTGGAACAATTGGTGCATCTTTTATTGTTCTTGGGATCGGATATTTATATATGGCAACAGGCACTTTGAATCTTCTCGATATGCAGGAAAGACTCCAGCACGTTTACAATTCTAAAATAACAATTTCTGCTGCTGCAATAATAATTGTAGGTCTTAGTCTGAAAATGGCTCTTTTTCCACTGCATTCTTGGCTTCCTGGTGCATACGCCCATTCACCGTCAACTATAAGTGCTTTTATGTCAGCAACAAGTACAAAGGTAATGGCTTACTTACTGATAAGATTTGTTTATACCATATTTACTCCAAATTTTGCTACCAAAATAATACCTATTACAGATATAGTTATGTATATTTCTCTAATTGCAATAATTGCAGGGTCTTTTTTGGCACTCGGGCAAAAAGATTTAAAGTATATGTTTGCATATTCATCAGTCGGACAAATTGGTTATATTGTTTTTGGTGCAATGCTTATAAATGCAAATGGTTTGATTGGTTCTATCTATCATTTTTTATCGCATGCCATTGTTAAAGGTGGTTTATTCTTGGTTGCTGGTATAATATTTTACAACTTTACTAATACAAAAATTGAAATCACCAATGGGCTATTTAAAAAAATGCCATTTACTTCTATTGGATTTCTAATATTTGCTCTATCAATGATTGGAATACCTGCTACATCTGGATTCATCAGCAAATGGTATCTAGTAATGGGTGCAATCGAAACTGGCAATTGGATTGGAGTTACCGTTATATTGTTAAGCTCACTTCTTACTGCTATTTATTTCTGGAGAGTTGTTGACAGAATTTTTTTCAAAGCACCTGATGATGATGTCAAATTCAATGAGCCTATTTCTATGATATTACCAACTTATATTTTGGCTGGATGTAGCATTTACTTCGGGCTCTTCCCTCACCAGTTGGTAAATTATGCACAAAAAGCTGTTTTGTTATTAATGGAGACTATTAAATGACAGAAACTGTATACTCCCTTCTACCTATTTATGCAGTGTTAATTCCACTAATTTTACCAATACCTATTTATTTATTCAGAAACTACCCTAATGGAAGAGAGTTTTTTAGCATTGCTGGATCACTAGCCACTTTTATCACTGTTTTCTTAATATACACAAAAGTTAAGACAGGAATATCTTTAGAATATACACTTTTTGAGTTTTTACCGGGGTTAAGTCTGAAATTCAAAGTTGATGCATTTGGAACATACTTTGCACTGATGGCATCATTTTTATGGTTTTTGACAACATTTTATTCTATTGGATATATGAGGGGGAACAAAGAAAAAAATCAAACGCGCTTTTTCTTATTCTTTTCTTTGTCAATGTTTGCAGCCATTAGCGCTGCATTTTCCGGCAACTTGCTTACAATTTATGTATTTTATGAAATAATTACATTTTCAACTTACCCCCTTGTTGCACACAAACAGACCAAAGAAGCAATCCAGGGTGCAAGAAGATATCTTTCTTATTTGCTCTTAACCTCAGTTTTGCTTTTTCTTCCGGCACTTGTATATACATATTATGCCGCAGGAACACTTGACTTTACACTTGGCGGGATATTTGCATCAAAGGAGAATGTAAATAAATCTGTTTTAGGTTTAATGTTGCTATTTTTTGTGTTTGGCTCTGCAAAAGCTGCTGTTATGCCATTTCACCTCTGGCTTCCATCAGCAATGGTTGCACCTACACCTGTTAGCGCCCTTTTGCATGCAGTTGCAGTTGTTAAAACTGGTGTATTTGTAATCATAAGAGTATTTGTGTATATATACGGTTTAGATTTTCTCAAGACAATATCCACTTCTAACCTTGTAACAATATTTGCCGCATTTACGATAATTGTAGCCTCAATGGTTGCTCTCAGACAAGACAATATTAAAGCAAGATTAGCCTATTCTACTATAAGTCAGTTGTCTTATATAGTTCTTTCAGTTTCACTTTTAAGTATTACCGGAGCAATTGGTGCAATTTTTCATATTGTTGCACATGGTTTTGCCAAAATTACACTCTTTTTCTGGGCTGGTGCTGTGTACGTAGCTAATCATAAAACCAAAGTTAGTGAATTAAATGGAATCGCAAAACATATGCCTTACAGCATGGCTGCGTTTACTGTTGGAGCTTTATCAATGATTGGTTTTCCTCCCATGGCCGGACTAATCAGTAAATGGTTTATCGCAACAGGCGCAGTTGAAGGGAGCAAACCCTGGGTAATTGCTGTACTTGTGATAAGTGCACTTTTAAACGCAGGGTACTTTGTGCCAATATTTATAAATGCTTATCTTAAAAAGCCTGAGCCGGAACACAACCATTCTCATCTTCATGAAGCACCAAAACTTATGTTGGTTCCGATGCTTATAACTGCAACACTAACTATTTTTATATTTTTCTACCCAGAGTTTTTTTTAAAGCTTGCAAAACTTGCTTTGGGAATTGGAGGATGAGTTGAATAAGAAGGAGTTTGACTTTTTTGACAAGAAAGAAAATATAAAAAAGCTTAAAATATGGTTTTATATACTGTTAATTATATTAGTCTTGTTAGATTTGGTTATTCACAAACACCCCCATTATGCATGGGAAAATTTATTTGGCTCTTATGCCATTTATGGTTTTTTATCATGTGTTGTAATAGTTATTATATCAAAACTACTTGGAAAACTGCTTCTACAAAAACCAGAGGATTATTATGATAGGTAATTTTCCAGTTTTTTTTATTTTCTTTATAGGTGCACTAATATTACTATTAACAAAGGGTAAATTACATAAATTTATTTTTATAACAATACCCGCTCTTGCTTTTTTTGCCTTAATCAACACCCCTGTAAACACTGAAATAGTTGGTTCTTTTTTAGGTATCGATTTAAAATTTATTTTTATTGACAAGTTAAGTAAAGTCTGGGGATATATATTTGCAATTATGGCTTTTTCTTCAGCAATTTTTGCTTATCATAATGATGATTATAAAGAAAATATATATGCCACACTTTATATAGGGAGCTCTTACGGTGTTGTTTTTGCTGGTAACCTCCTAACTCTTTTTATTTTCTGGGAACTTATGGCCATATTTTCCACAATGATAATTTTTGCCAGAAAAACAGACGCTTCTACAAAATCAGGATTCAGATATTTGCTGGTGCATGCTTTAGGTGGTCAATTACTTTTTGCTGGGATGATTTTGTATTATTTTAAAACAGGAAATTTGGACTTTGGATATATCGGGTTACAAGACGTGGCTACTTTACTGATAATGCTTGGATTTGCTATAAATGCAGCAATACCTCCATTTTCAGCCTGGTTATCTGACTCATACCCGGAATCTACTGTAACAGGTACTGTTTTTCTAAGTGCATATACCAGTAAAACTGCCGTTTACGTTCTTGCAAGAAGTTTCCCCGGTGAAGAAATCCTTCTTTACGCAGGCGCCATTATGACTGTTTACGGAATCATTTATGCTATTTTAGAAAATGATATGCGTCGAGTCCTGTCATACAGTATTATAAACCAGGTTGGATTTATGATTGCAGGTGTTGGCCTTGGAACTCAAATGGCTATTAACGGTGCTGCTGCTCATGCTTTTGCACATATACTTTATAAAGCACTTTTAATGATGGGAGCCGGTGCTGTCTTATATAGGACAGGGATTAGTAAAACTTCAAGACTTGGTGGGCTCTATAAAACCATGCCTTACACGCTTTTATTTAGCTGTATTGGAGCAGCTGCAATATCCGCATTTCCGCTTACAAGTGGCTTTACCTCAAAGTCTCTTATTATAGCTGCATCCGCTGCTGAGCATAAAACTTTTGTTTACCATATACTTCTTTTAGCTTCTGCAGGTGTTTTTCTACATGCAGGTATAAAATTTCCATATTTTGTATTTTTCCAGAAAGATTCAGGATTAAGACCAAAAGAGGCTCCTAAAAACATGCTTATTGCAATGGGGTTTGTGAGCTTTTTATGTATCCTTCTTGGTGTATATCCGCAGGTATTATATAATATTTTACCTTATGAAGTGGACTTTAAACCCTATACCGCTTCTCACGTATTACTCCAGTTGCAAATACTAATGTTTTCTGCTGCTGCATTCTTCTTTATGTTGCCAATGCTTAAGAGGACAGAAACGATAACGCTTGATACTGACTGGTTTTACAGAAAAGGTGGAGCCTTATTTATAAGTTTTGTAGACAATGTAATCATTAAGATCGGCTCCAAAATAAAAGATTTACTTTTTACCAAAATACCTGATAAATTTTCATACATCTTTTCAAATCCCGACGGGTATATTAAGATCATTTATAATATTGTATATTACAAAGTTTTTGAAGATAATCCTGAAAAATTAAAAGAAAACAAACTTCTTCTCAAAGACATAGGCAGAGTAAAGACAGATACTCATATTGGAATATCAATGATATGGGTAACATTATTTATGGCATTTTACTTATTAATTTATTACTTTTATGCAGGATAGTATCTAAATTAAATATAATTTAACCTTTTTCTTGAATTTTCCAGAAAAATTTATTAAGAAGTCATAGTTTAAAATCAGGAGGATTGTCATGAAAAAATTTTTAAGTCTTGTTTTACTTATCCTGTTATTTTCAATAACCGGATACACAAAAACATTAAACATAGGTATTACCCAGATTGTGGAGCATCCTGCCCTTGATGCCTGCAGGCAGGGCTTTATTGACAAACTTAAAGAGTATGGATTTGAAGATGGCAAAAATGTAAAATACGACATTCAGATTGCACAGGGGAATGTTGCCACAGCCAATCAGATTGCCAAAAATTTTGTTGGGGACAACAAAGATATTATAGTAGCTATTGCAACTCCGAGTGCTCTTGCAGTTGCAAACGCCACAAAGAAAATCCCTGTTATAATATCTGCAATAACCGACCCCGTCGGGGCAAAGCTTGTTAAATCCCTTGAAAAACCAGGGACAAACGTAACAGGGACAACAGATATGAGTCCGGTAAAAGAGCAGCTTTCACTTTTCAAAGAATTAGGACTTGATGTGAAAAATGTAGGAATTATCTACAACGCAGGTGAAGCAAACAGCAGAAGTTTAGTAAATCTTGCAAAAAAAGTAGCAAAAGAATTAAATATGAATATTGTGGAAGCAACTGTTACAAACAGTAGCGGCGTACTTTTAGCAGCAAAATCCCTTGTAGGAAAAGTTGACGGCATATATATACCAACTGACAACACGATAGTTTCTGCTCTTGAGTCAGTCTTACAGGTAGCTTTTGACAATAAGCTTCCGGTGATTACCGGTGATACAGACTCTGTTGAAAGAGGATCTCTTGCTTCTCTTGGAATCAACTACTACAAACTTGGGAAACAAACAGGTGAAATAGCATACAAGGTGATAAACGGAGCAAATCCTGCAGAAACACCTGTTGAAACATTAAAAGACCTTGAACTTTTTGTTAATCTTAAATCTGCTGAAAAAATGAATATTAAAGTGCCAGAAGATTTCATAAAAAAGGCTGCCAAGGTAATCAAATAAATGAGTTTGTATGCTTTTTTAGGTGCGCTTGAACAGGGATTTGTTTTTGCAATCATGGCTCTGGGGGTGTATATCACCTTCAGAGTCCTGGATTTTCCTGATTTATCCGTAGATGGAACTTTCCCCCTTGGTGCAGCCGTTTCTGCAATACTCATCGTCAAAGGGGTAAATCCATTTATCACTGTTGCAATAGCAACTCTCGCAGGAATGATTGCAGGTGGAATAACAGCACTTTTGAACACAAAACTTAAAATTCTTAACCTGTTGGCAGGAATTTTAATGATGATTGCCCTTTACTCTATAAATATCAGAGTTATGGGGCAGCCTACCACAGCTCTGCTTGGATACGATACTATTTTCACACCATTTGAGGCGTTTGGAATAGAAAAATATATTCTCACCCCTATTCTTTTTGCGATTATCCTTATTATCATTGCTGTCATACTGGTTTGGTTTTTACATACAGATATTGGCCTTGCAATGCGAGCAACAGGAAACAACATGAAGATGGTAAAAGCACAGGGGGTTAGTACCAACAGGATGATTCTATTTGGTGTAGCATTTTCAAACGGGCTTGTGGCCCTCTCAGGTGCCCTTGTAGCCCAAAGTCAGGGCTCAGCTGATGTTAATATGGGGATAGGCACAATTGTGGCTGGCCTTGCATCCGTAATTTTAGGCGAGGCAATCATACAAGACAGAACAGTTTTTAGAGCTGTTTTAGGAGTAATAATAGGCTCTGTGCTTTACAGAATTGCTATTGCAGTGGCTCTCTCTTTTAAAATCGGAGCATTGCAAATGACCCCATCAGATTTAAATTTGATGACATCAGTTCTTGTAACAATAGCCCTTATATTTCCAGGAATAAGAAAAAAAATAGGCCTTAAAATATGATTAATTTAGAAAACATTGTAAAAATCTTCCATAAAAATACCATTAATGAAAATAAAGCCATAAAAGGTATAAACCTGAATATTGAAAAAGGGGATTTTATAACAGTAATAGGAAGTAATGGCGCAGGCAAGTCAACATTGCTCAATATAATTGCTGGTAATCTCATACCTGATGAAGGAAAAATATATATCGACAACAAAGATGTAACAAAAACACCTGACTATGAAAGAGCGGCTTTTATCGGTCAGGTATTCCAGGACCCACTATCTGGGACAGCAGGGAATTTGAGCATAGAAGAAAATCTTGCAATTGCCCAAAAAAGGGGTGAAAAAAGATGGTTTGCAAAGGGTGTTAAAAGCAGCGACAGAAAAAAATTTATCGAATCTCTAAAAGTATTGGGATTGGGACTTGAAAGCAGACTTAAGGACAAAGTCGGGCTTTTGTCAGGAGGGCAGAGGCAGGCACTGACCCTTTTGATGGCAACTCTTGTAAGGCCTCAGATATTGCTTCTCGATGAGCATACCGCAGCTCTTGACCCTAAAACTGCAGCCAAAATTATTGAACTTACAGAATATTTTGTCTCTCACTATAAGCTCACTGCACTTATGGTAACACATAACATGAAACAGGCTCTCAGCCTTGGAAACAGAACTATAATGATGCATGAAGGTCAAATAATACTTGATATCAAATCTCCGGAGCGTGATAAACTTACTGTCAAGGATCTTCTTGAAATGTTTTCAAAGGTGCGTGGCGAAGATATTGTTGATGACAAAATGCTTCTGAATTAAGCGTATTTTTAAATCAAGTTTTTTGAAAAATCAGCTAATATTCTTCACAGTAAATACTTAGTATAATCCGCATACAAAAATATATTTCTTGCTTTTACCCGAAATGAGTATTAAAATAAATTAAAATGAATAAAATAATGGTAGGTAAATGGGGATTGAAAAGGATGTTGGCTTAGTCAGAAGTATCAAATATCGCTGGATTTATGAACAAGTTGATAAAAGTAAAGTTTTTGAGCTGATAACAAAACTTTCAATACCAGCTCCAATAGCAGAAACACTTGTAAAAAGAGGTATTGTTACTTCTGGGGAAGCTGAAACTTATTTTGATGTGCCTTTAAAAGATCTTGTAAACCCTTTCTTTCTAAAAGATATGGACAAGGCTGTCCAGCGGATTGCAAAGGCGATATTTAACCGTGAAAAAATATGTATCTACGGTGATTATGATGTCGACGGGATTACATCGACCTCACTTTTATATCTTTTTTTAAAAGAGCTAAATGCAAATGTAACCTATTATGTCCCCAACCGTCTTGAGGAAGGTTACGGGCTGAACAAGGAAGCAATAGACGAAATATGCCAGAAAAAAATAAACCTTATGATTACAGTTGATTGCGGGATAACCGCCGTGGATGAGGTAGCGTATGCCGTGGATAAAGGGATTGATATAATTATTACCGACCATCATCAGCAGGGTGAAAGACTACCTCTCAAGGCATGTGCTATAGTAAACCCAATGAGAATGGATGATACATACCCATTCAAATATTTATCAGGCGTGGGTGTTGCATTCAAACTTGTAATGGCTCTCAGATACTTTTTACAAAATTCTCCGGAATATAAATTTAGCCTTCCCAATATAAAAAAATACCTTGATATAGTTACTCTTGGAACAATTGCCGATGTAGTCCCGCTTGTAGGGGAAAACAGAATCTTTGTAAAACATGGGCTAAAAATGCTAAGCGAAAAGAGCTCAAGAGTTGGGCTTGAAGAGTTAAAAAAGATAACCGGGCTTGTAAATGTTAGCCTGAATGCGTCGCACATAGGCTTTGTACTTGCACCGAGAATAAATGCTGTTGGAAGAATGGGGTGCAGTGATAGAGGTGTCAGACTACTTATCACTGAAGATAAAAATGAGGCAAGGTGGCTTGCTGAAGAACTCGATATGGAAAACAGATACAGACAGGGGATTGAAAAAACAATCCTTGCAGAATCTTATGCAAAGATAGAAAGGCACAGGCTTCATGAAAAATATAGAGGAATAGTTCTTTACTCCGAAGATTGGCACCCCGGAGTCATTGGAATTGTTGCCTCAAGAGTTGTCGAGAAATATTTCAGACCAACCATTGTGATAACAATGGAAAATGGACTTGGTAAGGGCTCTGCCAGGAGTATCCCGGCTTTTCACCTCTATGATGGTCTTAAGGATATCTCAGACCTTCTCGTTAGTTTTGGCGGTCATAAATATGCTGCAGGGCTTAAAGTTGAGGCTGAAAATATTAAAATGCTTCAAAAAGAATTTCACAAAATAATTTCCAGTCAGCTTAATGATGAAGATTTTATACCGGAAATAAATATTGATGCTATCGTTGAAGATTCCCAGATTAACGATGAACTTGTACAATGGCTTAACAAAATGAGGCCATTCGGAAGTGGTAACAGTGAACCTGTGTTTCTTATGAAAGGCTTAAGAAAATTTCAGCAGTTTTTTTATATTGGCAAGGATAAAAAACATATCAAAGGTTTTCTTGAGAAAAATGGACGTGTATTTCAGGTAATAGGTTACAATATGCCGGAATATGAAAAAATACTGAAAAATAATGAAATATTCGATATAGCTTTTGTCCCGGAATACAATACCTGGCTTGGTGAAAAAACCATTCAACTAAAATTAAAAGATATTAGAGAAGCACAATGACCACCAAAATTAAAAATATCCGTATAATGGATATTCAGGAAAAAGTTTTGCAGCATAGCGAAGATTCAAAAGGTGACCTTGAAAAGCTGCACAAAGCATACGTGTATGCCGCTCAAAAGCATCGGGGCCAGCTAAGACAAAGCGGTGAGCCCTATCTTTCACACCCCCTTTGCGTAAGCTATATTCTTGCAGATATGAATATGGATATAGATACAGTCATTGCAGGACTCCTGCACGATACACTTGAAGACACAGACGCTACTTATGAAGAATTGGAAGAATTGTTTGGCCGGGATGTTGCATTTCTTGTGGATGGTGTTTCAAAAATAGGCAAAATCCGTTTTAAATCTTCAGAGCAAAAAATGGCGGAAAATTTCAGAAAGATGCTCATATCAATGTCAAAGGATGTAAGAGTCATCGTAATAAAGCTTGCCGACCGTCTCCACAATATGCGCACAATAGATTTTCTAAGAGAAGAAAAACAAAAACGTATAGCTCAGGAAACAATGGAAATTTACGCCCCTCTTGCCCACAGGCTTGGTATAGCCTGGATAAAGTGGGAGCTTGAGGATATGGCGTTTCGTATTCTTGACCGTGAGAAATATTATGAAATTTACAACAAGGTAAAACTCAAAAGAAGTGAAAGAGAAGAATATCTAAACAATATTTTGCAAACGGTAAAAGAACAGCTTGAGAAAAATAATATACAGGCAGAAGTCTCTGGCAGGCCAAAGCATTTTTATTCAATTTACAAAAAAATGATTGATAAAAAAACAAGTTTTGATGAAATATATGATTTACTTGCCCTCAGAGTGATAGTTCAGTCAGTGCCGGAATGCTATTCTGTACTTGGTATGATTCACAGCTTATGGAAACCAATCCCGGGAAGATTTAAAGATTACATTGCAATGCCAAAGGCTAACCTTTACCAGTCGCTCCATACAACAGTGATAGGCCCAAAAGGGATGACAGTGGAGTTTCAAATCAGGACTGAAGAGATGCACAGAATTGCAGAAGAGGGGATTGCTGCTCACTGGAGATACAAAGAAGGTAAAAAATTTGATCCAAAGGAAGATAAAGCATTTGTATGGCTTAGACAATTGCTTGAACAAAAAGAGCTGAAAAACCCCGAAGAGCTTGTAGAAGCACTCAAAGAAGATGTGCTGCCTGCACAGCTTTACGTATTTACTCCAGCAGGCGACGTTGTAGAATTGCCAAGAGGCTCCACTCCAATAGACTTCGCCTATGCCATTCACTCTGAGATTGGGAATAAATGTGTAGGAGCAAAAATTGATGGACGGATAGTACCCCTTAAATATAAACTTAAAGGGGGGGAAAGAATTGAAGTGCTTACCTCCGCAAATCAGGAGCCAAGGAGAGATTGGCTAAATTTTGTAAAAACAAACAGAGCTAAGTCAAGAATACGGGCATACTTGAGGAAAAAAGAAGATGAAAGGGCCATTAACACTGCCAACAACTTACTGGAAAAAGAGTTTGCGGAAAGAAATCTTAATTTCAAGGAAATAATAAGCAAAAAAGAAAATCTGAGCAAAATCCTTGAAAGATTTAACTTAAAATCCCTTGACGATTTTCTGAAAGCTGTGGGTTTTGGAAGACTTTCACCGAAACAGGCAGCAAACATATTTGCAAGAGTAGATGAAAAAGATGATATTATTTCAAAGCCGACAAAGATAAAAGCAGAGCCTTTTAAAATTGATGGTATAGATGATATAATGGTAAGGGTTGCAAAATGTTGCAACCCATTGCCAGGGGATGTGGTAAAAGGCTATATAAGTGTGGGCAGGGGAATAATTGTACACAGAGAGGATTGCAAAAACCTGAAAAATATGGCCTTTAGTGAAGACAGACTGATAGACGTAATCTGGGACGAAACAAAAAAATTTAAATCAAAAGTAAGAGTAAATAGCATAACGGAGGACAGGCCAGGCATGCTCAACGATATTACCACTATTATCAAAGATATGGGGATAAATATCATAGAGCTTTCTGCAAAGCCGCTATCGGAAGGTAGAGCAAGACAGGACTTCACAATTGAAATAGCTTCCAAAGACCAGCTGGAAAAACTTGTCAGTAAATTAAAAAGCTCCCCTGGAATGATAACACTGAATGTAAACTAATTTTTCAATTATTTTCCTCAAGCTTAGCTTTCATATCAAGAAGTGACTTTTTCATAGCCTCTATCAGCTTTACCATTACTGCATACATATCGTGAAGAAGTCTGACTATGGTAAAATTTATTTCTCTGGCAGGCTTGTCAGCTGAATTTCTTACTCCGTTTATTTCTATAATTGTTGTAAGATAGTATGATTGAACAAAGTGCATAAATATCTCAAAAAATTTTTTCTCCCCAAAAACCGAAAGCGGCTGTTGAAGCTCATCAAACAGTCTTGCTGCTTTTTTTTCATCAAGCACTTTTTCCTTTTCATACTTTAGAATAATTTTGTTAATAAACTCTGCACATTTATTAAACCCTTTCATAAATTTATCTATTACAGCATCGGAATATTCTATCGCCTCATTCACCTTTTTAATTGATTGTTTTCTATACATTTCCTTCTCATCATCAGATGGATATTTTAGATATTTTTTTATATTATCAATCACATCAATATCTTCACTGATATACTTTTCTATGGCTTTTTTAAAGGTCATTATCTTGGTTCCTACAATCTTTGCTCCACCTTCGGTAGCATTTATTACTTCTCCATCAAAACCAGCTATATCTTTTTCATAATATTTCATAAATTTATACCAAACATCGGTAGTCTTGATTTTTGGGACATAATTACCTTCGACTTCCAAGATTTGACGTCTAGTATGATATTGTTCCTCTTTTTCACCAAATGTAGCACCGGAGGCGTGGGTCACTTCATTCTCTCCAAAAGCCAAATCTTGACCAATAAGGATAATAGGATTACACCCCAAAAATTCCAAAATCTTAAACGCCATATTCGCAGCAGAAGGACCAATATCTAAAGTCCCTTTTTCAATCTCAAGCCACTGAAAAGTAGCAAAATTTCGATAGACAATTATCCTTTCTCCGGGAAAATTAGCATATGTTTCAGGGCGGATTACAGGACATGCTGACAAATAAACATCCTTTACATCTTCTTGGGTAAGCCCTTCAAAGAGCTTTGAAGTAGCAATTACCCTTTCAAGGGAAGTAACTAAGTGCGGCTTGAGACCATTCTTTTTCATTACCCTCAAAGATGCGTCTGCAGCACAAATAACGGCCTTGTTTTCAAGCCCCTTTAGCAAGTGAATGTTCTTATTTAGAGATGGACCTGTTGCCACGACAATGCCTGGTTTCCCATCAAAAATGCCTTCTAAATCTTTAATCCCGGGCCAGCCAATTATCTCATTGATATTTAAAAATGTATTTACAATACCAATTAGCGAGTCCCAAGGGTCATTGCCAAAGTGCAATAAAACTTCTTTTACTGCATCTTTTAAATGAGACATAACTTTCTTATAATAATCTCCGCTTAGTCTTAAAGATAAGCTATTATCTATAATATTAATTGCTTTAACAAAAAGCTTTAAATTACCCATAAATAATATGGCATGCAAATTCACAAACACATCGTTAATTGGAATATCAATTAAAAGCTTTACACGTGAATCAGATATTACCGGTGTCAAGTCTATTGTGTAAAGTGCAACATAAAAAGGCTCAAATTCAGGCTCAAATACAATTAAAACAGACTCTTGCACCGCAAATTTTTGTAAAAAAGTCAATATTTCATACCCAAGCCCAAATCCAAAAAATATATTCAAAACCGGGAGTCTAATTTTGTTTCTCAAATCAGCTTGGACATAAGCCAGCGGGTCATTGTTGTCATAAGCAAGTAGCTTTTCAGGCAAATAAATTAAATTTGGAATTTTGTCGGGATGATTAGAAGATATGGTGTTATACTTACCATTACTTTTATATGATTCAACTTTTTTTGCCAAATCGGGTCTAAATTTTTTAAGTGCCTGAAGATTTTTTTCATAAATATTCACATCAACTCCTTATTCTGTAATAAATTCTAACTTTAGTGGCGTGCCCTTTGCAAGGTCATATTTTGCCTTTTTACCCAATACACTTTTTAAATATTTAGGATGTAAGCCGTAGCCAGGTCTTATAGAGCGAATGTTATCATTAGTCAAAAAATCACCTGCTTTAATGTCTTTAACTACAAATAGACTCCTTGCAAAAATCCTACTCTTCTCCACTTTTTCCGATATTTCATACGTAACTTTGCCAAGAGCTTTTTCTACTTCTCTGATAGACTTTACCATTTCTGCAAATTTCTTTGGCTCTAAAGAAAAAGCAGAATCTGGTCCACCAAGTTTTTTATCGAGTATGAAATGTTTTTCAATTACTTGTGCACCAAGTGAAACAGCTGCAATTGGTGCAGATATACCAAGTGTGTGGTCAGATAAACCTACCTTTACTCCAAACCTACTTTTCATATCAGGTATAGTCAATAAATTAGCCTCTTCAAGTGGCGCAGGATATGCTGATGTACATTTCAACAAGGTAATATCTTCACAACCATTCTTTCTACAAGTTTCCACGGCAAGATCGATATCTTCGATTGTAGCTATCCCAGTGGATATGATAATTGGCTTACCCTTAGAGGCAATATATTCAATTAAAGGTAAATCAGTAATTTCGAAGGAAGCAACTTTATAGATTGGAACATTTAATTCTTCTAAAAAATCTACAGATGTTTTATCAAAAGGTGTGGAAAAGAAGGTAAGACCAAGCTTCTCGGCTAACTCTTTCAATTCAAAATGCCATTCCCATGGAGTGTAAGCTTGTTTGTAAAGCTCATACAGTGTCAGACCATCCCAAAGCGTACCTTGTTTAATCTGAAAATATTCATTATCGCAATCTATCGTCATAGTATCAGGAGTGTAAGTCTGTAGCTTAACTGCATCAGCCCCTGACTCCTTCATTGCATAAATCGTTTCTTTTGCAATGCTCAAGTCATGATTATGATTGGCTGAAAGTTCGGCTATGATGAAGACATTGTTATTCATATTAACCCTTTCTCATTAATGATATGTTTTAAATCTGAAATTTTGGTATGCCAGAATTCATCTCCAAAGTATTTTAGCAAATCATCAAGCTCATTTTTCTTGTGCATAGTTGCTTTTCTATTATCCTGTTTTTTAGGAATAAATACACCTCTTTTTATTTTATCCCAATTTTCTTTAAATAAATTTTGAATTTCAGTATTCAATTTTTCATAAGATGTAAAAAAAGTTTCTTTATTCTCATCAAACTGTACCTCTTTTTGAAAAATGATGTCCCCTGTATCTAATCCCTCATCAATCAAATGAATTGTAACACCTTTAGGAGTATTCTCTATAAAGCTCCACACATTTGGGTGTGCACCACGATTATAAGGCAGTAGTGAAATATGAAGATTAATAATTTTATTTCTAAATAAATTCACAACTTCTTTAGAAATAATATACCTATAATTATAACTGATTATTAAATCAGGGTTAAAATTATCAAATAGTTTTGAACTTAATTTTTCATTATAAATTAATGTATCAGCATTATTTAGTTTTAGCCATTCACAGAGACTATTTGAGACTGCATTATTAGATAGAAATAAAATCTTCATTTGATAGAATAACTAACCTCACTAATTAGTTTATTTACGATATTTAATACGCCTACACAATGAATAAATTTTTTGGTACACTCTGAAGAAAAATATCTTAATGAATAATTATGATACTTGTTCAGCATGTTAATTAAGTTAGTGACAAAAGTATCATCTCCCCACCAACCTGCATTTTCTAAAAATCCCAAATCCTGCCATTTGGTAACATTTCCAATCTGATTTTCTGCTACTATAATGGCAATTGTCGGCACACCTACTCTTGCAAGCTCGTATAAAGTTTGCCCACCGGCTGAAATAGCAATATCACTTTCAAGCATTACTTCTTTCATCTTTTGAGCATCAGGAAAATATATTAAAGCTGTATTTTCATCTGAAGCTTTTTCTATCTCTTTTATATTCTTAAAACCTTTACCAATTATAACATTCTTTTTAATATTCGGATAGTTTTCAGCCAATAATTTTAAAACTTTTGGCGTCATATTACGAAAATCATCACCGCCAAATGTAATCATTATACTTTCTACATTCTCTTTTATCTTTTTTTCCGGCACTTCCCAAAACTCTTTTCTAAGTGGCAAATATTCTAAACCTAGCAAATAATTAATATCATCTCTTTTAGGATAAACTAAATATTTAGCATGAATATTACCATTTACTACAACTCCGCTTGGATATTCTATTCTATTATTATCATCATAATAAACTGGTAATTTTACTAATTTGCTAATTTTCTCATAAAGAGTTAAATCTGCCAAATAACTATCAATTATAGCAATATCTGCATCTTTAATCATATCAAAAAGTCTTTTTTGATTATCAATCCAATTAAAAATTTCGTATTCAGTTTCTTTCAGATACTCTTCAACAGATTCATCACCATTAATAATAAATTTTGGCTTTATATTTTTAATTTCAAATGCCTGATAAATTGCAATCATCCTCATAAGATGACCAAATCCTATATTTTTACCTGCTTCAGTCAGAATATAAACATTTAACAAGCTATTCTCCAAATCATTGATATATTTTCAAACCTGTTATAACTTTTGTTACATTATCAAAATCTCTATCATTATGTAAAAGGTATAAATCGTTTTCCAAAGCAGTTTCGACAATTAACATATCAATAGTACTTCTAACTGTTATCCCCTTTTTTCTACATTCAAAATAATATTTTGCTGCATTTTCGTATGATTTTAGACCTAATTTTAAATAATAAAATTTCAAAGATGACAAATAATCATTTAAAATATTAAATTCTTTTGATGTTGCAGCACCTTGCAATATTTCCTGATAAATCAAATTGTTTATACCAAATTCTATCCCTCTATCAATTATAAAATCAAGTTTATCAGTTTTATCGTTACAATTACCTTTTAAATAATCAATTAAAACCGAAGTATCTACTAAAATCAATTTTACATCCCTATTCTCATTGATTTATAATCATAATCTTCATTAAACTTTATTTTACCTTTTAGCTCTTTAATATTTTTTCTTTTTAGATTTTCTACAAATTCTTTTAAAGCAGTATTCACTAACTCTTTTTTAGTTTTAATATTAGTGAGTTTCATAGCTTCTTCCAATAACTTATCATCTATCACAATATTTGTCCTCATAATACACCTCCATATACACATTATAACGCCTTCAAAAATCTTTGCAATTATTTATTTAAAGTATTACAAATAGTTATAAAACTAATTCAGTTTTTTTATATTTATCATTCTTTTGCTACAATATTTTCCAAAAAATTTGCACTGTTATATAAATCTTGCAATTTTAAAACCTTTACAGCTTCAGATACTTCATCGCTCAAATTTGTAAAAATCTTCTTTTGCACAACTTTTTTATTTATCAGCTTCAGCCAAGGTTTTTGTCCAAAAAGTTTCACAATATCTAAGGCTTCAAAATACTCATTTTCATAATATAAATAATCAAATACTGCACATAAAAGTGCATAATCCTCTTCCACGTCAAGTGTAATTCTAATATCTGGTGCAGTTAAATATTGTGGAGCTTCAATAGATGATATGTTAAACTTATCTTTATTCGTGGTATGTATATAAGGGCATACATGCTCTCTTTCAAATATTTCTTTAGCTTCAAAATATGCCTTTTCAAGTGCATCAAAAGAGATTACTTCAACATCTAAACCATGAGGGAAAGCCCTTTTAATCGTGTTAGATGTATAATCTGCATTTTCATTTAAGTGTTTTTCAACTGCTAAATCAATAATATTCCAATCTATACAAGGGCAATCGGAAGTTACTCTGACTATTGCATCAAGATTATTTTCCTTAGCAGACAGATAATATCTGCTCAACACATCATCTTTACTCCCCTTAAACCATCTTACATTTTCTTTGTCAGCTATTTTTACAATTTCCTCATCTTCACTATCTGTAGTTGTTGCAATTATCACTTCATCTAATGATTGTGCTTTTAATACTCTTCTAATAACTTGCTGTAAAACAGTAATATCACTATCAAAAGGTAGCGATTTTAAAATCTTTTTTGGCAGCCTAGTAGATGATGTCCTTGCCTGAATTATTGCTCCTACTTTCATAAAGATTCAAACACCTCTTGCACTTTATTCACTACAAAATCAAGTTCCTCATTAGTCATCCCGGGGTAAATCGGCAAACTTATCTCACTTCTATAAAATTCTTCGGCCTTTGGACATAATCCATTTTCGTAACCAAGATCTTGATAAAACGGGTGAAAATATACAGGGATATAATGCACCTGGACACCAACACCACATTCTCTTAATTTATTAAATAGTTCACGTTTTTTTTGTTTCAAGCTGTCTTTAAGCTTTATAGGATATAAGTGATAACTGTTATACGCATACTCCTTTTCAACAGGCAATTCAAAATATGGATTGTTAACAAAAATTTCATTATACTTTTGCACAATACCTCTTCTCTTTTCAACAAAACTATCAAGTTTTTTCAGCTGACTTACCCCCAAAGCCGCCTGAATATCGGTCATTCGATAATTATACCCCAAAAGTTGCATTTCATAATACCACTCACCCACAAACGTTGAACTTTGAACGTTGAACTTTGAACTATCTTTTGTAATTCCATGATTTCTAAACATCAGCAGCTTTTCATAATATTCTTGCTTATTTGTCAAAACTGCTCCACCTTCGCCCGTTGTAATATGTTTTACCGGGTGAAAGCTAAACACAGTCATATCTGAGAATTGACAAGACCCCACATTGAACGTTGAACGTTGAACTTTATACCTTGCCCCTAATGCATGACAAGCATCTTCTATAACTTTTAAATTATACTTGTCAGCAAGCTCTTTTATTTTTTTCATATCACAAGGCTGTCCAGCGTAATGAATAGGAACAATTAGTTTTGTCTTATCCGTAATTTTGCTTTCTATTTTTTCACAATCAATATTCCCAGTATTTTCCTCAATATCTACAAATACAGGCCTTGCACCTAAATATAAACCGGCATTACTTGTCGCAGCAAAAGTCATCGGTGAAGTTATAAACTCATCATCTTTTGTTAGTCCTGCAGCAAAATAAGCTCCATGTAAAGCAGACGTTCCACTGTTAAACGTTACAGCATACTTTACACCACAATATTCTGCCAATTTTTCTTCAAATTCCTTTATCTTTGGACCCTGAGTGATAAAATCTGACTTTAACACTTCAACAACAGCCTGTATATCATCGTTGTCTATAGATTGTTTTCCGTAGGGGACTGCTCTGGGATTTGACGCTTTGATGTTTTGATGTTTTGATGTTTTATTTATTTTCATCGTGATACCTTATAAAATTTGTAATCATTCCTGCTAATCTTTGGCAAATACTTTCAATTTTATCAAATTCACCCAATTTCAGATAATTAAGTTCCTTAGCTATTTCTATTTGTGTTTGCAATTCGCTTAATGAACCTTTAGAAATATATAAAAACCTTATAAAATCTTTTTTAGTATTTCTTTCATAACCTTCTGCTATATTAGAAGGAATAGAAACAGCAGTCCTTCTTACTTGATCTCTTAAATTAAAATCTTTTTTAAACAACTCATTTTCAGTTATTCTGTATATATAAACAGCCAAATCTTTCGATATCTTCCAAATTTCTAAATCTCTAAAAGTAGTTAAACTCATAATCTTACACCCTCACAACTCCATCACCTCATAACTCCATAACTTCACAACTCTAAGCCACTTATTATCTCTAATAACTCATCTTTCGTTAACCACCAACTATTATTGTCACTCCTATAAGAAAATCCTTCAGGCAATTCTTTCCCACCGTTGCCAAAATCTTTTGGTGCTTGCCAATTCAAAAATTCAGGGATAATCCTATAATGGTCATCATACTCTCTGGTGTGTCTTGCATCGTCTTCAGGAATCATTACTTCATGCATTTTCTCTCCGGGTCTTATCCCTACTTCCTCTATATCTGCCTGAGGCGCAATGGCTCGAGCAAAATCTTCCATCCTCATACTCGGAATTTTCGGAACAAATATTTCACCACCCGTCATATATTTAAATGCCTTTAACACAAGCTCGACTGCTTGTGGCAAGGTAATCCAAAATCTTGTCATATCTTTATGAGTTATAGTTAATTTGCCTTCCTCTTTTTGCTTTAAAAAAAGTGGCAGCACCGAGCCACGACTTCCCAAAACATTTCCGTATCTCACCACCGCAAACCTTGTAACTCTGCCTCCGGCATATGAATTTCCAGCCACGAAAAGTTTATCAGAGCAAAGTTTTGTTGCACCATAAAGATTTAATGGATTTGCAGCTTTGTCTGTAGAAAGAGCAATCACTTTTTTTACACCGTTATCAATGCAGGCCTCAATTACATTTTGAGCACCCAATATATTTGTCTTTATTGTTTCAAATGGGTTGTATTCCCCAGCAGGCACCTGTTTTAAGGCAGCGGCATGTATTACATAGTCTATTCCATAAAATGCTCTGTAGAGTCTGTCCTTATCCCTCACATCACCAAGAAAAAACCTCAGTCTTTTATCATGCCCAAACTCACTTTTCATTTGATATTGTTTAAACTCATCTCTACTTAAAATTACTACCCTCTTAGGGTTAAAATTCTCAAGAACATACTTTACAAAACACTTCCCAAATGAGCCTGTGCCACCAGTTATCAAAACATTTGCACCATTAAACATGTTTCCTCCAGAAGAAACTTTTTCCCATTTGCCATTATATTGTAAATGAATATCAATTTTTGTGCCATAAAAAAAGGGGCGTGAAGCCCCTTTAAATTTTTATGCTCTCTGTTTTCTTGACAATTGTCACCTTCCCGGCTTCAAATTTTACTTCCAGCGACCCATAATATTGATTCTGAAACATATCTCTCAAAATTTCATACAATTTTGTTAGTTGCGATTTATCATTGTTTTTCATATTTACAGCAGCCATAATTTACCTCCATGTAAAGTTATTTCACAATCCTTGTGATTTTAAATTAACCCTGTAAAAGCTGTAATGCCATCTGTGGTACCTGATTTGCCTGTGCAAGCATTGCAGTACCTGCCTGACTTAAAATCTGGCTTCTTGTAAACTGTGACATTTCTTCAGCCATATCAAGGTCTCTAATTCTTGATTCGCTTGCAGTCATATTTTCATGGGCAACACTCAAGTTTGCAATTGTATGCTCAAGTCTGTTAATCTGAGCACCAATAGTAGCTCTAATTGTAACTACCTGAGTAAGGGCCCTGTCGATGTCAGGAATAGCCTTCTGAGCCAACTTTTGAGAAACAATCAAAGTATTCTCAAGCCCAAGACCTTTAACATCAAGCTGAGGAATAGATACTGCAAGTGTCTGCCCCTGATTTGGCCCTATCTGTAAATCGGTTGAATTATCAACTACATGGAGGAAATATTCATTTGAAGATGTATTTTCTTTAAATTTTATGGTTTCACTTGTTGAATCCCAGTAAGACTCAACTGTAGCCCTGGAATCAATGACAAGTTCCACACCTTGAATGACGCCATTTACCCTGTCATTGCCAGTTTCATCCACACCTATCAAATCTCCGGTATGAGCATCTTTAATCGTCACAAGTGTTGTATTACCAACTGATTCCTGAATTTCTGCCAGAGAAAGTGCATCAATAAGTCTCTGATCACCACTGAAAGCTATTTCACCAAGCTCACCGGTCAATGCAGTCTGGATTACAAAAGTACCTTTTACAGTCCTGTTGCCATTATCACTTGGCACAGAAACATAGTCTACAAGGTGCGAATTTACCTGCTCATCTGTTGAGCCAAGACCAAGCTCATTTACCAGTGCATCAGTCAATTTTGTCTCAAAATCGCTGATAGTATCATCCCCCTCAAGGTAGATTGTGGCACTTTTTCCATTACCCCAGATTGTAAGCTCCTGTTTATTTTCAAACAGGTTATTGCCATCAGCATCGATAAACCTTTCAATATCCTTTAATTTTGTAGTCGTTGTGGCAGCCTCACCACCACCGGCGATATGAAGTGTGCCAAAACCTGAGTTAATCGTACCATCAGTTTTTCCAAATACAATATCCAGACTTCCAATATTTAAATTACCAGTCTGTTCATCCAAGTCAGCAAGATATATAGTCTTGGTTATCTCTTCAGAAGTAGAAGCAAGTGAATTTGCAGCTGTAAAGTTAATTGTTATTTCCTGCTTTTGCCCTGAAGGCCCATCAGTTATTCCAACAGCACCTTGACCTTGGTTATTTGGTGTTATTCCCCTTGAAACAGAAAATAAAAATCTATCCCCAGTTTGAAATCTTCCTGTTGCAGATACAGTAAATCCAGCAGTTGTAGTTATACCACCGTCTGATATATCCGTATCAGTGCTTGAGCCTAGCAATTCACCTGTAATTGCACTGTAAAAATAAGTAATTGCCGCCGAACCGCTATCACCTGTGATCTCTACCAGAGCATATCCGTCAAAAGTAAGACCTGAAATTGTCGCATTTCCGATAGTCCCAGCAGAACCTGGCTGCAAGAAGGAGCCTATAGTAGCAACAGCAGAACTTGTTGTTACACCTGATCCATGTAGTATCAGTGTATAGTCATTATCTCCTGTTTCCCATAATGATGTAGGATTACTAACTTTGGATATATTTGTGTCATCAGTGGCATTTGCAGTACTGTCAGCATACTCCGCACCAATCTTACCTTCCTGAAGCGTCATAATGTCACTTTTAAATATCTGGCTCTGGCCTATTTTGTTTGCCTCAAAAGTTATCTCATAGTTTGCTTCAGCCACATTGCCTCTGATAAGCGCACTTATTTTGTTGCTGCTTGCCGACCAGAGTGCCGTGCCATCTCCATTTAACAACTTTTTGGTGTTAAACTCTGTTGCGGTAGAAATCCTGTTAATTTCCGCCTTGAGCTGCTCTACCTCTTTTTGAAGCTCCACCCTGTCATTTGAAGTATAAGTACCGTTTGCAGCTTGCACTGCCAATTCACGCATCCTTTGAAGCATTGAAGATACTTCACCAAGAGCACCTTCAGCCGTCTGGAGCATAGAAATACCGTCCTGAGCATTCATCATTGCCCTTTTCAGGCCGCTGATTTGTCCACGCAATTTTTCAGAAATTGCCATACCTGAAGCATCATCTGCTGCGTGATTAATTCTGAGCCCACTTGATAATCTTTCGAGGGATTTACCGAGTGCGGACTGTGTCCCGCCAAGATGCCTTTGAGAATTCAAAGACATGATGTTGTTGTAAATTGATAAACTCATTTTATCCTCCTTGATTTTTTCAATAGAGGTTTACCCTATTAAATTTTCCTGACGCTTCCCTGCGTCTGGGGAAATTATCGGCAACAAGTAAACTTTTCTTTAGAAAAAATTTGCATATTTATTTTTTTTCACTAAAAAAGTGGTATAATTAATATGATTGGAGAAAAAAATGGCCAAATTTGACATTGCATTACCCGAAGATATACTTGCCGGAAAAACTACAGACATATATTTTCTTCGAACTGAAGAAGTCTTAAGAAAAGCACATATCAACAAAAAAGTTACAATGGAAATTGCCCAAAAAGGGATGCCGGAAGAATACCCTTTTGGAATATTCACCGGGCTTTCCAACGTGTTGGAGCTGCTTGAAGGTAAACCGGTAGATATATACGCAATCGAAGAAGGGAGTGTATTTTTTGAAAATACCCCTGTCTTATCTATTGTAGGAAACTATCTTGATTTTGGAGTTTACGAAACGGCAATTTTGGGATTTATCTGCCACGCCTCAGGAATCACAACAAAGGCATCCAAATGTAAATTGGCAGCAAAAGGTAAGACAGTCCTCAGCTTTGGTGCAAGAAGGGCTCATCCTGCCATAAGTGGTATGATTGATAAATACGCTTACATCGGGGGATGTGATGGTTTTTCTGTCCTTTTTGCAGAAGAACTAATCGGCAAAAAGGCAAGCGGTACAATACCCCATGCGTTGATTTTACAAGTAGGGGATACAACAGAGACTATGAAACTGTTCAACATGTACATAGATAAATCAGTGCCAAGAATTGCCCTTATTGACACTTTTAACGATGAAAAATTTGAGACATTAAATGTTGCAAATGCTTTAAAGCAAGATATAAGTGGGGTAAGACTTGATACTCCCGGTTCAAGAAGAGGTGACTTGAAAAAAATTGCCCAAGAAATCAGATGGGAACTTGATATCAGAGGATTCAAACATGTAAAACTTTTTGCAAGCGGTGGTCTTGATGAAAAAAAGCTAACAGAGCTTTCAGACATAATTGACGGATTTGGAGTGGGCACGAGTATTTCAAATGCAAAGATAATGGATTTTTCAATGGATATTGTAGAAATAGATGGTAAGCCCTTTAGTAAAAAAGGAAAAATGTCAGGATTTAAATATGCTTACTCATGTTCCAAATGTTTGCGGCAGTCATTTAGTATTCATGAAAATGACAGCAAAATCTGTCCAGACTGTAATTTGAAAATGACTCTGATTACAAAAAAATTTATGGAAAATGGGAAGATAATTACAAATCTACCATCTGTTGAAGAAATAAAAAATAAAATCATTAATAAGTTTGACTTATTGAAGAAATTTTGTTGAATTATTGATGTTTTTTATATTATAATATGTTGTTCTAATTTATGGGAGGTTTATATGAGCAAATTTCAGAATATTCTTGACAGTTATGGCGTAAGCAGAAGAGATTTTCTAAAGTACTGCACAGCGCTTGGGGCTACATTGTCCCTATCCCCTGCTTTGGCTCCAAAAGTTGCTGAGGCAATCGAAAAAGATGACAGACCACCAGTAATCTGGCTTGAGTTTCAGGATTGTGCGGGAGACTCTGAATCTTTACTAAGATCAAACAGACCAACAGTTGCAGAATTAGTCCTTGACTATTTATCAATAGATTACCATGAGACAATTATGGCAGCAGCCGGACACCAGGCTGAGGAAGCACAGAGAGCAACAGTTGAAAAATACAAGGGCAAATATATATGCGTCGTTGAAGGCTCTATCCCGGTAAATGATGATGGGGTCTATTGTACAATCGGAGGCAAGTCTGCTGTTCAGATACTAAATGAAGTGGGAGGCAATGCTGCATTTGTAATTGCTGTGGGTACGTGTGCGACATATGGGGGACTTCCTGCTGCTTATCCAAATCCTACAGGGGCAAAACGGGTAAAAGAACTCCTTCCGAACAAAACGGTTATAAACCTTCCAGGTTGCCCAATGAATGTGGACAATCTGACAGGGACAATAGTGCACTACCTTCTTTTCGGCGCTCCACCGGTAATGGATAAATTTTTAAGGCCTAAATTTGCTTACGGCAAAAGAATACATGATAATTGTGAAAGAAGAGGCCATTTTGACGCCGGTCAGTTTGTTAACGCATGGGGTGATGAGGCGCACAGACAAGGTTGGTGTTTATACAAAATGGGATGTAAAGGACCTGAAACATTCCATAACTGCCCGACTGTCAGATGGAATGAAGGGACAAGCTGGCCTGTTCAATCAGGGCATGGATGTGTGGGCTGTAGTGAACCGGGCTTTTGGGATACTATGACACCAATATACAACAGGTTGCCTAATATCCCCGGATTTGGTGTTGAAGCCACAGCCACAAAGATTGGCGCTGCTGTAGTGGGAATATCGGCTGTGGTATTTGGTACGCACGGTATAGTAAGCCTTATCAGAAATAAGGGTATGGTCAAAAAAGTAGAGCACGAATTTGAAGATGAAGAGTAGGGAGGATAAAATATGGCTAACAAAAAAATCGTAGTCGACCCGATTACAAGGATAGAAGGTCATTTAAGGATAGAAGCAAAAGTAGAAGACGGTAAGATTGTGGATGCTTGGTCCAGCTCCACAATGTTTAGAGGAGTAGAAAAAATCCTTCAAGGGAGGGACCCAAGGGACGCCTGGTATTTTACACAAAGATTTTGTGGTGTATGTACTACCGTTCACTCTCTTGCATCCATCAGGGCAGTTGAAAATGCCCTTGGCATAAGAATCCCTTTCAACGCAGAAATGATTAGAAACATCATAATCGGTATTCAAAATGTACAAGACCACGTAATACATTTTTACCACCTGCATGCTCTTGACTGGGTAGATATAGTTTCAGCACTCAGTGCCGACCCTAAAAAAACAGCTCAACTTCAGCAGTCAATTTCAGACTGGAAATATTCCAGTGAAGACTATTTTAGAGGTGTGCAAAACAAAGTAGCAGCTTTTGCAAAAACCGGAAGACTCGGACCTTTTGGAAATGCTTATTGGGGGCACAGTGCATACAAACTTCCACCAGAAGCAAATCTTATGGCAGTAGCTCACTATCTTGAAGCATTGAATCTTCAAAAAGAAATTATCAAAATCCATGCTATTTTAGGTTCAAAAAATCCACACCCTCAAACCTTCCTGGTGGGCGGTATGTCTATACCTGTTGACCCTAATAGTCAAAATGCACTTAACGCTGATAAAATTGCAGAAATTAACAAATATATCGCAATGGCAAAAGAATTTGTAGAGCAGGTTTATATACCTGACCTTTTGGCTGTTGCTCCATTTTATCTCGAATGGGCAAAATACGGTGGTGGACATTTAAACTACCTTTCTTACGGCGAATATCCTGAAGACCAAACTGGCTACCCTAACGGGTTGTGGATGCCTGCAGGGGTAATTTTAAATGGTGATTTATCAAAGGTATATGAAGTAAACCAGGAGAAAATTACTGAGTATGTAACACATTCATGGTATGATTACACAGGAGGGGACAGTAAGGCCAAGCACCCTTATGATGGTGAGCAAATCTGGAAGTACACAGGTCCAAAACCACCTTATGAATATCTTGACACCGATAATAAATATTCTTGGGTAAAAGCGCCAAGGTATGATGACAAACCAATGGAAGTTGGCCCTCTTGCAAGGATGCTTATAGGCTATGCTAAAGGGCATAAAGAGATTAAAGAAACAGTTGATTTGGTTTTAAACAAACTTGGGGTAGGGCCTGAAGTGCTTTTCTCAACACTTGGAAGAACCGCTGCAAGAGGTATTGAAACACTTATTACCGTAAACAGATTGCCAAAGTGGGTAAATATGCTCGTTGGCAATATAAAATCGGGTGATCTTGCTATTCACAACAATGAAAAATGGAATCCAGATTCATGGCCAAAGTCAGCAAAAGGATATGGATGGCATGAAGCTCCAAGAGGAGCATTAGGACACTGGATAGTTATTGAAGATAAAAAGATTAAAAACTATCAAGCAGTTGTTCCTTCCACTTGGAATGCTAGCCCGAGAGACACAAACGGCATAAGAGGGCAATATGAAGAATCTCTTATCGGAACACCAATTGCTGATCCTGAAAAGCCGCTTGAAATATTAAGGACAATCCATTCCTTTGACCCATGTCTTGCCTGTGCCGTTCATGTTTATGATGAAAAAGGTGAGCTTAAGTCAAAAGTAAAAGTTTTATAAGGGGGCAGTTATGGCTGATAATAAATGTGCTGCCAGAAGGTATGTTTATGTCTGGGAAGGTCCTGTAAGAATTTCACACTGGTTAAACTTCTTTTGTATAATTTTTCTATCTATAACCGGTGTATATATACATTACCCTTTTGTTACCGCATGTAGCCTTTCCAACGCACCTTATATAATGGGTATAGTAAGGTATTCTCACTATCTGGTGGGGGTAATTTTTGCTTTTAGCGTGCTGCTTAGACTTTTCTGGCTTTTTATGGGAAATTACTATTCAAGCTGGAAATCTTTTTCAAATCCTTTTAAAAAAGAAGATAGAAAAATATTCTGGGGCTACTTTAAATACTACATTTTTCTTGAAAGAAACCCACCTCACGTCTTGGGGCATAACCCGGTTGCACTTGTAGCATATATCGTGCTTTTTAATCTTTTTATACTGCAAATTATAACCGGATTTGCTCTATGGAGTCAGGCAGACCCGAACAGCACAATGTATGCCATTACAGGCTGGATTTTCAATTTTGTCAGCAACCAGTGGGTAAGATTTTATCATTACATCTTTATGTTTTTGGTAGCTGGATTTGTAATTAATCACATTTACAGTGCTGTAATTTTCGACTTTAAATCTCAGTCAGGTGAAATAAGTTCGATTTTTTCTGGATGGAAACCTGAAAGAAGACGCTAATAACCAGGCCCCGATTTGGGGCCTTTTTTTTACAATTTCATATTGACATATCACGATATATGATTATAATCTACTTCCATGATAGATTTTTTAAAGACTATTTCAGACGAGCAGCGTTTAAGAATAATAAATCTTGTCGACCTTAAAAAACTTTGTGTGTGCGACCTTGAATCCACTTTAAAAATCAAACAGTCAACCCTGTCCTCTCACCTTTCAAAATTACGCAAAGTAAATGTCATAGATTTTGAGAAAGATGGAAAGTGGATATATTATTTTTTGAACGATAATCTCGACATTGACTTTAAAAAGATTATATCTATTATTCTCAATAACTTCAGAAAAACAGATATTGCCAAAAATGACATTAATAATTTGGAAAAATTGAATTCAGGATGCAAACAAAAGAAAAATATTATTGTAATCTGTACAAGCAATTCCTGCAGGAGCCAGATAACTGAAGCAATTATAAGAAATTACTCCGATTCTAAGGTTTTTAGTGCAGGCTTAAATCCTAAACCAACTGTAAATGAAAATATAAAAAAATTTCTTGCCAAAAAGTTTCCCGATTTGAAGTTTTTTCCGAAACATATTGATAATTTCAAAGATGATTATTTTGATTATGCAATTTTTGTGTGCAAAGATGCCTATAATTCATCAAAATACAGTGTAAACGCCAAAAATATTTTATTCTGGGACATAGAAGATATCGATAACGACAATGTAACTGAATCAGAAATCAATAATGTTTATAATAAACTCTTAAATAAAGTTAAAAAGGAGCTTTTAAAATGAAAAAGAAACTACTTTTTTTATGCACGGGGAACTCTTGCCGAAGCCAGATGGCAGAAGGATATGGCAGACTATTTCTTGGGGACAAATATGATGTTTACTCCGCCGGGATTGAGAAACACGGGCTTAATCCATATATGGTTAAGGTTATGCAGGAGGATAATGTAGATATCCGCACACACTATTCAAAGACATTATCGGATTTAGGTGAAATAGATTTTGACGTGGTGATTACTGTCTGCGGTCATGCCAATGAAACATGCCCGACATATTTAAAAAAGGCAGAAATTATTCACAAAGGTTTTGATGACCCTGCAAAATTTGAAGGTAGTGAAGAAGAAAAAATAGATGGTTTCAGACGTGTAAGGGATGAAATAAAAAATTATATAAAAAATGAGCTTAGAAATTTATTGGAGAAATAATTATGCAAAAGAAAATGAGTTTCTTTGACAGATATCTCACTCTCTGGGTAGCGATATGCATGATCGCAGGGATTATCGCAGGTAAAATAATACCTGAATTTATAACTGGTTTGAGGGACATTGAATTTGCAAAAGGCTCTCAGATAAATCTTCCTATTGCAGTTTTAATATGGCTTATGATTTACCCAATGATGCTGAAAGTTGACTTTTCTTCAGTGCTAAACGTAGGTAAAAATCCAAAGGGGTTGGTTATTACCGGTTTTGTAAACTGGCTTGTAAAACCTTTCAGTATGGCACTTCTTGGATACATATTTTTTAAAATACTTTTTGTCCCTTTTATCGGGCCAGAGCTTGCTGACCAATATACGGCAGGAGGGATTATTCTTGCTGCAGCTCCATGTACGGCTATGGTTTTTGTCTGGAGTTATCTTGTGGATGGTGATCCCGGATATACTTTGGTGCAAGTAGCTTTAAATGACCTTATTATGCTCGTGGCTTTTGCTCCTATAGTTAAATTTTTAGTAAGCGGCGCTGCAAATCTTATAGTACCTTTTTCCGTACTATTTTACTCGGTAATAGTTTTCATAGTAATCCCTCTTGCTGCAGGTATCATTACAAGGTCATTACTGTTAAGGCTTAAAGGTGAAGAATGGTTTAAAGGATTTTTACAAAAGCTTCATCCTGTTACAATAAGTGCTCTTCTACTTACATTGGTTTTAATATTTGCTTTTCAATCTGACAATATTACAGGCAGATGGTTTCACGTTATCTTAATTGCAATACCGATACTAATTCAGGTTTATTTTAATTCATCAGTGGTTTATTTTTTAATGAAATTATTCAAAGTAAAGCACAATATTGCTGCCCCAGGAGCACTAATTGGAGCAAGTAATTTCTTTGAGCTTGCAGTAGCCACAGCTATTACACTTTTCGGGCCAGAATCAGGTGCCGCTCTTGCAACAGTTGTGGGTGTTTTGGTGGAAGTACCTGTGATGCTTTCAGTAGTTAAAATTACAAATTCAACAAGACATTGGTTTAATTTCAGTTAAATAGTTATCCCTGAAAAATTCGTTTTTGAGCAAATATTGCGATTTTTTTGTACATTTTAGTTTAACTGTTTGTAAAATGCTACGTATGGAACCACTAAATTTTAAGTGCCGCATCCCAAAAGTTCGGTTCTTTGGATACTGTTCGTCATCATTTGTCACAAATTTTTAAGAAAAAAATAAAAGGTGTGCCAAAAGCGCCCTTAAACTATAGCCACAACCAGATAATACAGCGTTTATTTCATTGCCTTCGTGACCTTTAAGATAATTGCAACCCATACGACTGTTTCTTTTGATATGAGAAATCAAAGCTTCAACTGATGCCCGTTTCTTTAATAACCGTCTAAAATAATGACTAAATTTCTTTAAACTCCTCGGAACAACATTAATCTTGATGTCACCTTTATAATTATGACCTCTATAGCCTAAATCTACAAATGCCTCTTCTATTTTATTATCTCCTATAACCTTAGACGCTTCATCCAAACTTATTTGCAAGGTCTTGCTGTCATGAACATTCTTTTTAAAATTTGTTATTCCAATTGCAAAACTCTTAGTCAGACTACCAACTATACCCACTTTATTGCCAAATTCATACCGCTTATGGGTCTTACCCTTACCAATACACTCCACTTCAGGATGATAAAGGCTGTAAAGTTTATTCTTACTGTGTTTGTCACGGGATTGAAGATTACTAAAATAAGATGACAATCTTTTAAATTCAGTACTATCCTTTAAATTATCAGGTAGTTTACGTTCCAAATCTCTATAAAGCCTACCCATATTTGTCTTAATCCTGGACGTTAACCGCTTTGCTTGTGCATATTTACGACTGTGAACAAGACCATTATGGGTTCTTATTGCTCGTTTTGTTACTCGTAAATAACTTTGTTTTAAGCAAACTGAATGGGTCTTTGCATATTTTACCAAATATTTTATCATAGCAAAATAAAGCCTTATGTCCGTAGGGTACGATATATTCTTTTCCTGAACATAGGTTTACCGGGTCGACCTTTCTCACTGTACAGTTTGCCAAACTCTTCTTCTAATTTCTCCCAGTTGATTATTTGGCTCAATTTACATAGCGGATGAAATAGGTCTATTATGTTAACTAATATTGGCTTCAAATGCTCTTCTAAAGGTATATGAGTAGACTTTGGACGCATCAAAAACTCCCAGATAATTGTTGTGTTCTAAGGGATTACTGTAAAAAATATAGCAGAATACTGTACTAATTTCAATATATTATTAATAAGTTACGTTATTTTTCATGGGTAACTATTTATTTGTTGTTATTTTTTTAACTGTTGAACAGGTAAAGCAACAAGGCTTGCCCACTCAAGCCATGAACCATCGTAGATTTTTACATTGTCAATTCCTGCAACATATTTGATTGCAAAATACATATGGGCTGCTCTATCTCCACTGTGACAATATGTAACAATAGGCTTATCTCCATCTACTTTTTTTGCTTTTAGAGCTGCTTTTATATCGTTTGCACTTTTGAAAGTATGAAGAAATTGTAACCGCTTTAATGTATGTTTAATTCCACAATTCTTATTTAAATAACCGGATATGGCAGTAAGATTTAAGCTGCGTGTAGCAAAACAACCGGAAATCATCTCAAGAATATATTTTTGTTACGGCTTTATAAGATAATCGTGAAGGTTTCTTGCAATATTTAACATTTTTTCCTTCACATTTTTAGCAATTTCACCTATCATACACTGCCTCCATATTGTTGTTATTGTTGCTTTTTTTTGTCAAAATCATAATACAACATCTTGGAGGCATTAGCAATTATAAATACCTCTCAAATATAATCTCTTATATAAAAATGGGGTGACGGCAGAGTTTATGAACCTTTATCCCTTAATTTTTATGCCGTATTTTTTTATTTTGGCATTAAGTGTTACTCTTGATATTCCAAGAGCATCAGCCGTTTTTGACAAATGAAAATTATTTGATTTCAGAGCATTTAAAATCATCTCTTTTTCAAGGCTTTCCACCGCTTCATTAATATTATTGAAATCTGTTTCTCTGCCGTAACCAGGATCATTTTCTGTCAAGTTTAATTTGATATGCTCAGGCTCTATTGATTTGCCATCAGCAAGCATAACAGCCGTGTTGATAACATTCTTAAATTCTCTGACATTTCCCGGCCATGTATATGATGATAAAATATCTATGACCTTCTTGTTGAGACAGGTTATACTCTTTTTATACTCCTTTGCAAAAATATTGATAAAATATTTTGCAAGCTGCTCTATATCTTCCACCCTATCCCTTAATGCAGGCAGTTTTATAGTGACTCCACTTACCCTGAAATACAAATCTTGCCTGAATAAATTTTCATCCATAAGTTCGCTTATCTTTTTATTAGTTGCTGCCACAAGCCTTACATCAAGCTTTATCTTTTTTGTCCCCCCCAGATGCTCTATTTCACTGGTTTCAAGGACTCTTAGAAGCTTGGACTGTAGGCCTTTTGAAATTTCACCTATCTCATCAAGAAATATTGTCCCGCCTTGAGCAAGCTCAAACTTTCCCGGTTTTGATGCAGTTGCACCGCTGAATGCACCTTTTTCATAACCAAAAAGTTCACTCTCAAGCAAATCTCTTGGGATCGCAGCACAATTAATCGGCACAAATGCTCCCCTTCTTCCGCTATACTTATGAATCATATTTGCTATTAATTCCTTGCCAGTACCGCTTTCCCCGACAATCAAAACAGGTGTCTTGGTAGGGGATACATTTGCTACAATTTTCAATACTTCCCTTATATCTTTGGAAATTCCTATAAATCCTTTTGAAGTAACATCTTCAACTTTTACATACTCATTTCCGCATATCTCAAATCTTTTATTTTTCTTATACTTTTCAATATATTCTATCAAATCCTCAATATTTACAGGCTTTGTTAAAAAATCTTTTGCTCCAAGCCTGATGGATTCCAAAACGGTATCACTTGTCCCAAATGCAGTTATCATAATTACTGGAATATCAGGAAAATCTTTCTTGATTCTTTCCAATAAATGTAGACCATTTGAGTCACCAAGCCGTATGTCTAAGAATATAAGGGATATATCTGGTGTATTGTGCAATATTTCATATGCCAATCTTGGGGTATCTGCTGTCTCAACTAAATACCTGTCTGCCAAAGACCTTTTTATACTATACCCTAAAGCCTCATCATCATCTATCAATAAAATTTTATCCATACTACTCCTTTGTAAGCCTGATTATAAAGGTAGTCCCATATTCATCAGAAGAAACATTTATCTGCCCATTTAGGGCATTTATTATGGACTCAATATAAAAGAGTCCAAGCCCTGTCCCTGTCTTCTTTGTAGTATAAAACGGTAAAAATATTTTATCAATATTCTCTTCATCTATCCCAAATCCATTATCACGAAAACCGACTAAAACATAGCTGCCTTGGTCTTCAAAAACAATCTCTACCCTTGTAGCTGCAGCTTCAAAACTGTTATTTATAAGATTGATAAGTATTTCTATTACCTTTTCCCCATCAGTAAATATAGTGTCACTTTTTATGTTGTTAATAAATATTAACTCAAGTTTATCAGAGAAGTTAATATAAATATAGTCTTCCAAGACCTTTTGTATTTCGCTTACTTTTACATCACTCTTTTTAATACTTATTGGCTTTGCAATTTCTAAAAAATCATTAACAATTTTGACAATCTTATTAGTTTCACGAATAAGATATTCGGTATCTTTTGAATATCTTTCATCCAGCTCTTTTGCAAGAGTTTGGGCGAGTAATAGCACTGTCATAGCCGGATTTTTCAACTCATGGGCAAGCCCTGATGACATCATACCGATTGAAGCCATCTTAGCATTTGCCATAATCTTCTTTTCCTGCTCCATATTTTTATCAATTGCATCAGCAAGTCTTTTTGAAATATCGGTCAAATTTTTTGCAATATCTCTAACCTCTCTCGATGAATACCAGGGCAATTTAATATCTTCAGTCAGATTAGATAAATCCATCTTTTGGACATACTCATTTAACGCTTGCATAGGTGTTATAAGTAAATTTGTAAAAAATACTACAACAATAAGAAGAAAAATAAACGTAAATATTTCTGTAACACCAATCTTTAAACTATCTTTTATTGCCACTTCAACAATATAGTCAGGATTTATCTCATAAATAATATATCCCACGACACCTTGATTGTCGCCAATTGTTATAGGAAATTTTATAAAATTAGCTTTATCAGCTTTTTCAGGATATTGTTTAACAGCAAGAGCATCTGTAATATAATTCATATCTTTATCAAATAGATAAACATTTTTTAAGTAATCAGATGATTTTTGAATAGACTCCACAATTGTAAACATTGTGTAGATATCTTTATAAATAATTGCTTCACCAAGCTTTATATTTAATATGGATACGTTTTGCTTTATGGAATTATTTACCGTTTCGGTTAAAAACCTTTTGCTGTAACTATAAGATAGCGTTATTGTAACTAATAAAGTAAAAAAAGACGCAAAGATGGTAAGAAGAATTACCCTCGTTCTAAAGCTATTTGGTATTAATAATTTTATAATTTTCGACTTCACGGCTAATCTTTATCACATCTGAATAATCGTAACCAAGGCCATCTTCAAATCTGTCAATATTTAACTGCCTTAAAATCTTTCTTCCCTTTTCATCTTTGTCCATATTAATCAAAATACTTTTTATCCTATTTAATAATCTTACATTTATTTTTTTTGAAGCAATAATAGGAGGGATAGGAAAATCAGGGGATTTAAATATCACTTTTGTATTATTAATAACTTCAGGAGAGACTATTTTTTCATGTTCATAAATAAGACTATCCACCGGTGCAATATCCACCACACCTTTACTTACCAAATATATTGATTTATCGTGATTACCTGTAAAATAAATATTTGAAAAATACTTTTCTATATCAATATCGTTATTTTTAAAAAAGTATAAAGGATACAAAGTGCCACTAAATGAAAGCTTATCTGTAAAGGCAATCGTCTTACCTTTTAATGATTTTAAGTCTTTATATTCAAAATCTTTTTTAACAATAAAATAGGACTGATATTTTGACTTACCGTTTACCACAGGAATTGCCAAAAGCACGTATGAATCATCCTTCAAAAATGCGATTGCCCCAGAGCACACACTTGCGATGTCAACCTCCGCATTCTCAATCAACTCATTCATTTCTGAATAATTTTTTTTGCTTACAAACTCAACATTTTGCCCAAGTTTTTTTGAAATATACTCGTTAAGTCTCTCATACAAATAAACGGTATTTCCTGCAGAAATAACTGAGGAAACACCAAACTTTATGGTTTCAGCAAATGAAAATGTAACTATAAACAAACTAAATATTAGTATGTAGCTAAATTTCTTCATACCTGCTCAAAGTAAATTCTCTTTTTTCCTGCAAGGAGACATCAATAAGTGCCCTCTTCAAAATTTCTTTACCGAAGTCATCTTCTGCTTCCATACTAAACATACGGGATTTAATGTCAAAGTCTATATTTTTGACACCCTGCAACCCGGCAAGATGCTGCACTATGGCATCGGGACACCCCATTCATAAAAATCCACCCTTTATCCCCATACCATCTACTTCAAACAGCATTTTTTTCATTTTATTCTCTCAACAAAAAGCTTTAACATTTCTCCAACTGTTTTATAGAACTCAGTTTCAGCTTTTTCGATTATATCTTGAGCTAATTTATCTGCAAATGGCGTAAAGTAATTGTTTACAAATGTATCAAGCAGCTCTTTATTCTCCTGAACATCTGCCTCAGTTTGAATTTTTACAAGCATAAAATGGATGAACTCAAGCTCAATAGCAATATGGTCAGGAACTGTTTTCTGATCTTCAGATACCTCTACTCCAGCTTTTAGATATATTTTTTCAACCTCCCTGGTTGTAACCCCATTTATCAATCGTTCACTTTCCAAATATACAGAACCATAGGGATATGCCAACTTTTTGAATGGTCCAAAAAACAAAGCTGCATGATCGACTCTCAAATTTTCAAATGTTTCGTCATAAAACGAATTGCGTAACCTCTTAAAAAACTCGTTAAATTCAGGGCAATATGTTTTTACAATATTTTCATATTCATTAAAAAATTCTTCGTTGCCATCAGCAAAGACTTCTGAAGGCTCATAAAACAAAACAGACAATAAATGTGACGCTTCCGTCAGGCAATCAATATCTTTCATTATCTCTCCTTAATATCAAAATTTCTCCGGCAGCAAGCCGCCGGAGAAATAATATATAACTTTTTTATTAAATTTTAAAGTTGTTTATGTAATAAACATTAGGTTCAGTACCTGCTTCCTCTTTAAGCCTGTAAGCCTTATGTTTCTTAAGAAGCTTTGATACTTCACTATTGCTGTCCTGCAAATCTCCAAATACTCTTGCTCCAGATGGACATGATACCACACAATAAGGTAGCTCACCATTTTGAGTTCTATGATCGCAGAATATACATTTTTCAACAACACCAGGTTTTCTTACAGCTTCGTAGTCGGGGTGTTTGTAATCAGTTTTGTATGGTGGAGTTGCAGTTCTTTTGGCAATTTCTGCGCCACTGGCTGCACCAGCAACTACCTTCGTAGTATCAGCATAATTTGCAAAAACTTTTTCCCCTTCTACATTAAAACTAATTACACTATATTGAGCATCTTTTTCTTCATCAAGATCCCACACACTGTATGGACAAGCATCCTGGCAAGAGCGACAACCTATACAACGTTCATCATTATGCATTGTTACATTATTTTTTGTTTTGAACATTGCTTTTGGAGTCACAGGACAAGCCTCAACACAAGCTGCTTTTGAACAGTGATTACACAATACAGGATATGGGGTATATTTTACATTTGGAAAGTTCCCCTCCATTTTGATATAAAAGTCAGCCCAGTTATAGCTTTGACCATTTTTTCTTTCCTGTGTGTTATTTTCTGTCTTACAGGCAATTCCACATGCCCCACATCCAACACATTTTTTTAAGTCTATCACCATTGCATATTTAGGCATATTTTACCCCCTTATAGTTTCTCAATTTTTACGCCAACAAAACCACCATTTCTAGCGGTAGAGCCGGAGATACGATCATACTCAGCCGGCATGAGCTCATTGTTATTAAACCCTTTTGTAGGAGCAACACCGAATTTACCTGTGGCAACCTTTCCATATGCCCAGTGACCCTGCCCATACATTTTTGTAACTGTTCCTGGTCTGATTCCTGGGTAAAGGTTTGCCTTTGTCACAAAACTCCCTGTTACAGAAGTTACCCTTATAGTATCTCCATCTTTAATACCTAATTTCTTTGCATCTTCAGGATTGATTCTCAAAGCATCATCCCATGGGACATCAGCCATATCACACTTCCTGAACTCCTGATACCATGGGGTATTTTGAGAACGCCCTTCTCTATTAAGCCTTGATTTGTGATCAAAGAACATAAATGGGTACTCTTCTTTACTTCCGTACCTTAAAGGCCTTTCATAGTGAGGTACAAATGCAAGTTCCCCTCGAGCTTCATATTTGGTAACTTCCATTACTTTGTCTACATCTACATTATGTTTTTTTGCATGCTCTGTTAAAGCTTTCTCAAGAGTCTTGCTATAAAATTCAAATTTGTGCGTTTCAGTTTTGAATTTACCCCAATGACTCTTATATTTATAAGGCCCTGTATTCCATACGCCTTTTTCAGTAAACTCTTTCCAGCCGTTTATCTTGTCCCCATAAAGTTCCTTTTTTCCGTCCCACAATGGAGCTGTGTAATATTTTACTGCGTAAAGAGCAAATTCTTTCTCATTTGTTGGAGATTTTCCAGTCTCTGGATCTTTAAACTCATTGTTGTAGTAGTTTAAAAGATTTGGAAATCCTCTCTCAGCAAGCTTCTTAGCTATCAAGTATGGGATCTCAGTCTCATCTATCTTTACATCAAAAATTGGCTCTACTACTGGCTGAACAAGACAAACTTGGGCATTTGCATTACCAATTGTCTTTAAATATCCCCATTTTTCAAATGTTGTAATTGCACAAGGCAGCACTATATCAGCAAACATTGTCATTTCTGAAGCATGCGTAGTCAGATGTACAAAAAACAGTTCAGGATTGGAAAATGCCTTTTCCCATCTTTGCCCTTCTGTACCTGAAAAAGCAAAATTGTTCATATAGCCTATACACATTTTTATATCATATGGATCTTTTTTCAACATTGCAGTAGCAACATTGTTTGTAACAACCGCGCTACCTGGCTTCCCTTTATTTAATGCAGGAAACTCAAGATAACCTCTCTGGTCAATCTTTTTAAATTTTTTCTTTGCTATCTCATCCTGGTAAGGTTTAAGATCAGGCATATGATTGGCCACTTGTTTCATTTTTTGCAGCACACCACCTTCCACATCTACCGAACCAAGAAGGCCATTTAATGCATGAACTGCCATAGCAGAATATGTACCTCTAATCTGCATAGCAGCACCAGGTCCCATCCACACACATACCTTTGGGGCTTTTGCTGCCATTTCTCTTGCAGTCTTATAAATTTGTGCTGCAGGGATACCACATTCTTTTTCAGCCCACTCAGGTGTTTTATCTTTAAGCTCAATATTCCACCATTTTACAAGACCGTAAGTATGCTTTTCTTCAAAGGTAGATTCATCAACTGCCTGATTTTTTACAAATCTGTTTTTACCATCTTTGAAATCTCCAACAAACTCTTTGCTCCATAATCCTTCAGTCAACAACACATGAGCCAGTGCTGCGGCAAGAGCTCCGTCAGTTCCTGGAAGAATTGGCAGCCAGTTATGCGCCTTTGCTGCAGCAGGTCCCATTTTAGGATCAACAACTGTCACAATTCCTCTGTCAAGAACTTCATGAAAACGCTTAATCATTAATGCAACTTGTCTGTTTGAAACAAGAGGATCAAGCCCCCATAAAAGTAAATAGTCAGTATTTGCAGTGTCATAATCTCTGTAATCCCAATACCCTTGAGTAAAAAATGCACCTGATTTTTCTGCTTCTGCACAAAGAGCACTATGAGAAATATTATTAGGAGAGCCATAGATTTTGGTCATAGCATCATAAATTACATCTCTCATGTAGGTATATCTTCCTCTATTGAGCATGTATTTATGAGCTTCACCATTTTTTCTAAGCTCCATCATTTTATCCGCAATAGTATTTAAAGCTTCATCCCAGCTAATCGGAACAAACTTAGGGTCAATCCCTCTACCTTTCTGGGGATTAGTTCTTTTCATTGGTGTTACAACCCTGTCAGGGTCATATAGCTGCTGTAAACCAATATGTGCTCTTGGGCAGCATGTTCCCAGATTGCTTTTACTGTGAGGATTACCTCTGACCTTTACAGCCCTTCCATCCTGAACAAAGACTTGGATTGGATCCCAAGTAGTACAGCCCTGGCATGTTGTGGATACCCATTTACCCGGCTTTTCTCCAACATCACCCATCTTTTTAGCTTCAGCTGGTTTAAGTGCATTAGTTTTTGCACCACAGCCGACAGCTAAAACGGCACCCGCAGCTGCCGTTGCCTTAATAAAATCTCTTCTTTTGATATGCATACATATTCCTCCTTACAAAGAGTAGTCAGCACGTATTGAGCAATTAGTATGCCATTTTTTCTGTATTTTTTATTTCTTGTAAGTGCTGATATTAGCTTTAATAACATAAACAACTATCTCTTATCTTTGTAAACAAACTTTACAAAGCACATAAAATATCTTTACATTTTATGAGGATTTGCTGAATCTGATTAATAATTCACCTTTTCTTCTTGTGAGAATTTCATTGAAGCTATAATATTTAAATAATCATAAATTAGGGGTGGAAAAAATGAATCATCCAAAGATTATACAAGGTGGAATGGGGATTGGTGTTTCAAACTGGAAACTGGCAAGAGCAGTTTCCATTTCAGGCGGTTTAGGTGTTGTTTCATCTACAGCTCTTGATACATTGATGGTCAGAAGACTTTTTCATAAAGATGAAGATACAAAAAGAGCCCTTCTCAAATTTCCTTTAAAGAATATTTCAGAGAAAATATTGGACAATTATTATGGAGAAAAAAACAACAATAAAGGTTATCCGCAACTTCCTTTCTTTTCGGTTGATATTAGAGATGAACTTATTGCTCTAACAATTGCCGCAAACTTTGTAGAAGTGTACCTTGCCAAAGAAGGGCATAGCAATCCTGTCGGAATTAATCTGCTGGAAAAAGTTCAGATGCCTACCCTTTACTCCCTTTATGGTGCAATGCTGGCTGGAGTTGATTATGTAATAATGGGAGCCGGTATCCCAAGAGAAATTCCCGGGATTTTAGATAAGCTTTCAGCTGGTCATGATGCAGAGCTAAACCTTTATGTTTCCGGAGCTCAAAGCGGAGAATCATATAAAATGCATTTCAGCCCTAAAAAGTTTATGGGCAAGCAATTAAACCTAAAACGCCCTTACTTCTTTCCTATTGTATCTTCAAATACACTTGCCACAACACTCATGAAAAAATCGAATGGCAAAATTGACGGACTTATAATTGAAAATTATTCCGCCGGAGGGCATAATGCTCCCCCAAGAGTAAAAGGGGTGTTTCACGATAACGGCTCCCCGGTTTATGGCGACAAAGACATTGTAAATCTTGATAAAATCAAGGAATTAGACATACCTTTTTTCCTCGCGGGCAGTTTTGTTACTCCTGAAATTATTAGTAAAACGATAGATGAAGCTGGCGCATCTGGAATACAGGTAGGAACTATATTTGCACTTACCAGTGAATCAGGCTTTGAAGAAAGTATCAAACTGGAAATAGTAAATAAAATAAAAAACAATACGATTAATATTTTCACAGACCCTATGGCCTCACCAACTGGTTTCCCTTTTAAAGTTGCCAGCATCAAAGGGACGTTATCCGAACAGGATATCTACGACAATAGGCCGAGAGTCTGCAACTTAAGATATCTGGCAGAGCTTTACAAGGATGAAAATGGAAATATAGGTTACAGATGCCCTGCTGAACCAATAAATGAATATTTAAAGAAAGGTGGAAAAATTGAAGAAACTGTTGGAAGAAAATGTCTTTGCAACGCTCTCCTTGCAAATATCGGATATGGAAATACCTATAAAAATGGCTACAAGGAGCCATATCTTATCACATTAGGGGATAGCGTAAGTTTGATCTCTCACTTCTTACCAGATGAAGGATTGCCCTCAGCCAAAAATGTTACAATACAATTAAAAAGCTATATTGAAAATTAACCTTACAATAAGTCATTTAGGGGTCTACATTTTATTTAGACCCCTTTAATTGTTTAATACTCAAAACAGTCTGGACAAATCTTTTTACCGTCAGTAACTCTGACACTACCCAAAAAAAGGGGGTTAACCCATATACTGATTTAAAATCTCTTTTACCTGCTCAATGTTTGGCAAAGGTTTCCCTTCGTGCACAACAACATCATCTACCACAAGGCCTGGAGTAAACATAACATATTTAGTTATCTCAGACATCTCTTTAACATACTCAACAGAAGCATCTTCCAGACCTAATTGTTCAACGGCTGCTAATGTTGTGTTGTATAAAATTTCACAATTTCTGCAGCCTGTTCCTAAAACTTTTATTCTCATTCTACACCTCTCATTTTTATTTTTGTGGAATCATAAAAATATATCTAAAAAAATAAGTTAAATTTAAAAAAACATTAACCACAAAGTATACCCTTTTCTACACACTCATCAACTTCCAACTGCAAAGTAACATGATTTATACCATATTCTAACAATTTTTCCTCAACCTTTTTTCGTATTTTTCCCGCATCGCTAAGCATCATGTCCTCAAGCTCGGCATGCGCTTCAAAAAATATATCTTTTTCTCCCACAGACCAGATATGAATGTGATGCACATTTTTAAGTCCATCTATCTGCTCGACAATATTCTTAATCTCTTCAATTGATATATCCACGGGTGTACCTTCCAATAAAATATGTACAGATTTTTTCAATATTTTAAAACTTTCAATTAGTACATACACACCGATTATTATTGTCAGTACCGGGTCAATCCAGTAAATTTTAAAGAAAATTATACCAAGTGCGCCCAGTATAACCGCCACAGAAGATATAGCATCCGAAAGCATATGCAAATAAGCAGATTTAATATTCATATTTTCATGACTTCCAGCCTCAAGAAAATATATACTGAGTAAATTACCTACAAGACCGATTATGGCAATAGTAAGCATTGTAGAGCCCAAAATAGGTTCCGGATAATAAAATTTCTTAAAAGCTTCGAAAAAAAGGAATACAGATATACCCACAAGTACGGCTGAATTTAAAAGGGCAGCCAAAATTTCAGCCCTTTTAAGTCCAAATGTATGTTTTAAAGAATTTTCTTTCTGGCCCAATTTTAGAGCAATATAACTAATAATTACCGCAATTGCATCACTAAAATTATGTAATGCATCGGATATTAATGATAAACTTCCGGAAATTATCCCACCAATAATCTCTGCAAAAGTAATACCAAAATTTAGCAAAATAACCCAGAAAAGTTTTTTGCCGGAAACCTCACTAACATCAATATGGTTATGGTGATGATGGCCGTTACATTCGTGACCATGCTCATGGTTATGAATATGATGGTCGTAGCTATGCCCATTTATCTTTTTGATTTTATTACCCATAATATTATCCTATGAATTTACCAAAAACTATACCTGCTATTGTTGACATAATAATCACCAATATAACATAAACAATAGTTTTCTTAGTGCCTATAACGCTCCTTATAACCAACATATTTGGCAGGCTCAATGCTGGACCTGAAAGAAGAAGCGCAAGAGCCGGACCTTTACCCATTCCTGCCCCAATTAGCCCTTGCAAAATAGGAATTTCTGTCAGCGTGGAAAAGTACATAAAAGCACCTACTATGGAAGCAAAAAAGTTTGCAAAAAAGGAATTGCCCCCAACCAATGATTCGATATATTTTCCAGGGATAATACCTTCATGACCTGGTCTTCCAAGGAAAAATCCTGCCACAAGCACACCAACAAAAAGCAATGGAATAATCTGTTTTGCATATACCCATGTCTCTTCAAACCAGGCTAACCTTTTATCTTTATCCATAGAGACAAATGAAAAGATAGCAACAAGAATAAGAGAAAAGGCAGTAAGATACCATTTGCTATGGTAAATCGCTGCAAATAGTGTCTCTTCACTGGTAGGTTTTGCCCAGGTAGCAAAAAGAAGAACACCAATCATTGAAACAAAAAACAAAACTGTCTTAACAGGTGAACCTTTCTGCTTTGCAAAATTTGTTTTTGGGGCATTTGCCACCTGTCTTTCTGCTTCATCCTTTTTAAATATAAAAGCCATCAACAGTCCGATAACTACTGAAAAAAGTATTGCACCTATTGCCCTTGCCAGCCCCATCTGATATCCTAAAACTCGTGCCGTTAAAACAATAGCCAAAATATTTATCGCTGGCCCTGAATATACAAACGCCATTGCTGGCCCAAGACCTGCACCCCTTGAATAGATACCTGCAAAAAGTGGCAATATTGTGCAGGAACAAACAGCAAGAATAGTACCTGAAACAGAAGCTACACTGTATGAAATAATCTTCTTGGCACCTGCACCAAAATATTTAATCACCGACGCTTGAGAAACAGTAACACTCATAGCTCCGGCAATAAACAGCGCCGGAATAAGGCATGTAAGAGTATGCTCCCTGATGTATTCCTGAAGCATAAAAAATCCTTCCAATATTGCACCTGACACTTTTGGAGTATCAAAATCCACCAAAAACACGTAAACAAAGATACCAAGCAGAGTAAGAAATTTATTCCTTTCCTTCATACTAAACCACTTTCATTTTTCTGACAAAAATACTCAAGATTTGGAAAATGTCAAGTATATTTTTATATTTATAGAAATATAGATAGGCAAGTATTAATTTAGCAATTTTCTTTTCAAATAAACTTTAATGAAAGCAGCAACCGGCAATGAAAATATCATTCCACCTAGTCCTAACAAATACCCACCTACCATTAATGAAAAAATAACAGCAGTAGGGTGCAGCCCCAAAGATTTACCAACAAGTCTCGGTGTAACTATATTGCTTTCAATAAACTGAACCACGGTAAATCCTATCAATATATACAAAGGATGCAAAAAATCACCAAATTGCAAATATGACATTGTAATTGAGGAAACAAAACCAACCAGAAACCCCAAATATGGGATAAAACTAAGAACACCGGAAACAATCCCTATCAAGAGCCCTCCATCAACCCCTACAATCATCAATACAATTGAATAGCTTACTCCAAGAAAAACAGATACAAGCAATTGTCCTCTGAAATATCTGCTTATTATATCATTAAACTCATAAAATGAGTTTTCTACGTTAAGGTTTCGAAAATTTTTATTAAATATATCAAAGAACTTATCCTTTATAACGTCAAAATCTTTTAGAAAATAAAAAACCAGTATTGGTATAATCATAAAATTAAAAAAAGACTGAACAAACGTATAAACCGAGGACGTAAAATTCTTTGTAAAGGAGAATAAAAACTTTGACAGTACATCAAACTTTCCTAAAACAAAATCTTTAAGCATATTTATATCAAATTCAGGGCTTATATTTTTAGCGTAGGTTTCAATCTTTGTTGCAAAAATCTGAAAATATTTCGGAAAATTATTAATTATTGTCAGAAGCTCAGAATACAAAATAGGCAATACAAATATAACAACCATAGCAAGAATTAATGAAAATATTAAAAACACAGCTACAATTGCAAAAGTACGCCCCATCCTCTTTTTTTCCAAATAATCAATTAACGGGTCAAATAAATAAGCAAGCAGTATTGATATGGCAAAAGTGGTTACTATATCTTTTAATTTATTGACAACAACAAATAACAAGAAAAGGAACACCAGCAAAAAAATCTGTTTTAGACTGACTTCAATTTTAACTGTCCGCATAGCAAAATAATTTTAGCATATTTAAAGTAAATAAACATCAAAAAAATATCTTTCAAAGTCAAAATAATTACACTGTCTCCCTTTTTATAGCTTCAATTATTTCATCAGGCTCAGCCCTAACTGTATAGTCAGCCTTACCAAAACTGTAACTAATTCTCATATCGCTGTTTATTACAAAAGTTGCAGGCACTGGTATTTCAGCATTTTCATTTCCATTATATGCACTTAAATTATGCCCAAGTTTTAAGTATAGAGCAACCAATTCATCAGGAAGTTTGAACACAAGATTATACTTCTTTGCAACTTTATTCCCTACATCAGATAATACCTGAAACTTTAATCCATGTCTGTCAATGGTTTTGTCAGCAAAATCTGGTAACTCGGGGGATACGGCCACAAGGTCAGCATTTACAGAATTAAATTCATCAAGTCTGCTATTAAGATAATTAAGCTGCAGATTGCAATATGGACACCAGCCACCTCTATAGAAAGTCAAAATAACAAATCTGTTTTTTACAGCTTCTGACAATTTGAATTCTTTCCCCAAATGATTCTTCAGCGTGAAATCTATGGCTTTACTCCCAACTTTTGGCAATTTTTCCTCTATTTTGGATGCCACCAAATCATCAGTCGCTTTTTTCATTATTAATTTGATTTCATCTGGAATCTCTTTAAGCCTTTCTTGTTTAAAATTTGCCAACATGCTATTCAAATCCATATTTAACCTCAATCATTTGTATTTGTTATGTTGATAAAATATATGAGCAAATTTTAAAAAGTAAACATATAAATTTAGTAGGATAAAGATTAAAAAAAACACGTTAAACAAGAATCAAACTTTTCTTCTAAATTTTTCGTTGATTTTATAAACTTCGGACAATATCAAAGCTACTGCCTTGTAAAGCTCTTCCGGTATCTCAGTATAAATTTCTATTTTGGACAGTGCTTCTACAAGATTTGGGTCTTCTTTTATCTCAATTCCGTGCTCACGGGCACGCTTTAGTATCTCTTCAGCCACATACCCCTGACCTTTGGCAGTAACCACCGGAGCTTTATTTTTTTCAGGGTCATATTTTAGTGCCGTAGCTTTTTTTCTTGTAAATTTCATTAGGCAAACTTTTTATATTCTTTTAGAGATTTCAAATATATATCGGCAATTTTCTTTTCGAGTTTTCTTTCAATATGAGAAAACGACAAGGCGCCACCACCATGCATTGTGTATATGCCATTATTGATTAAAATTACCTTAAAAAGATTATCAAGTCGAGAAGACTCATTACTCAAAATATTACCAACAGAAAAATCGTTGAGGCTAAATCCTTTTTCAAAAAATGAGATAGAAAAAAGTGACCTGTAGCCCTTGACAAGGGCATTTATTTTAAGGTTTTTGACAATTTCCGATACCGCACCTATAAGATTTTCACCCGACTTATTCAGTTCATCATAATTAAGATATTTTAGCTGCTTTAGTGTTGTTACCCCTGCAACCATAGCAGGCACAGTTGCAGAAAATGTACCGCCACCGGTAATAACCTTTTTGGTTAATATCAACTCCATTATCTCTTTTTTACCACCGTAACACCCAATCGGAAAACCGCCACCAATGATTTTACCCATTGTAATCATATCGGGCGACACACCAAACACCTCAGAAATACTACCGTACCTGAATCTAAACCCTGTAATAGTCTCATCAAAAATCAAAACACTGCCATTTTCGTCGCAAAATTTTCTTAAGAATTTAAGATATTTTTCATCCGCAGCAACACCACCGCCAGCACCCAACACAGGCTCAATTATAATACATGCAACTTTCTGTTTTATTGCATTCAAAATTTTACTTGACTCATCAATGTTATTAAAGGGGATTGCAACAGTTTCATCACATCTGTTTTCAAATGGAGGCTTTACCTGATATGCAAGGTCAGAATTACCACCGTGCCAGCCACCTTTAATTTTAACAACGATATTCTTCTCAGTGTATGCCCTTGCAAGTCTTGTGGCGTACATTGTGGCCTCTGTCCCTGAAGTACAAAACCTTAGTTTTTCAACTTCAGGGATTGCTGATTTAACTGATTCTGCCAACTTTAACTGATATTCATTTATAATACCTGTATGCCATCCATTTTTTTCTGCCTGAACCACTTGCTTTAAAAGATTTTTATCACAATGACCAAGAATATTTGCATAATGTCCCATCCATAAATCTATCAACCTGTTACCTTCAATAGAATATATATAAGGGCCTTTAGATTTCTTTATCACAAAAGGGAAAGGTTCAAAAAACCTTATATCGTGACAAACACCGCCGGGAAAAATATTCAAAAACTTTTCATTGAAAAGCTGCCCCGATTCAAAAAATTTTGCAGAATATTTTTTGTAAATTTTATTCATCTTTTTTCCCTGCCATATCGGCAAAATACAGAGCATTTACTGCTGCCCTGCCATTTTCAAGATTGCAAAATGAAACAAACACATTGTTTGACACTATACTAAGTTTTTTTATATCTTCGTAAAGTTGCTTTAACTCATCTTCCTTATATGAATAATTTAACACTTTATCTTCCGGGGTCAACCAAAGGTTGCTCCTACCGTAAAGTCTGACATATGTATTGCTGTTGGTAGTAATGGGGTAGTACGGCGCAAGCCCCTTAACTGGTGGCATATCAACTACCACAATACCAAGAAAACTGCTCCTCATATCTTCAAGATACCTTTCCTTGTACCATGTCCTATTAGGAAGCTCAAAAAATATCGGCAACTCAGCAAAATCTTCTTTCAGTTTCAGCATAAGCTCAAAATTTGCTTTTGAAGCCGAAAACTTGGTACTAAAATCGCATAAATAACTAACAGCTATTTTTTGCTCAAGAAGTGGAGCTATACCATTTTTAAATTCTGTCAAATCTTCTTTCGTATATTTACCTTTCATAAAAATTTTATTAATTCTTATTGAAACCTTTGTTTTCCCCTTAATCCTCTCGGCTATACTTTCAGTAGTTTTTAAAATAGGCATTTTATAAAAGGTATATGTTATCTCAAGAAAATTAAAATGTCGTGCATACTCATTGAGCATATCGTAATTTGTTACTCTCTCATTGTAAAAAGTCCCCTTCCAGTCGTCATATTTGTAGCCACTTGTGCCCACAAAAAGCGGCGTGTCCTGAATATAAAGCATTTTTCCCATAAATTCTCTTTCCTTTGTTTATTTTTTGAAAATCTTTATTACTTTTAAAAGAAATAATCAACAGAAGTTTGAACTATGACTTACTGATTTTTAAAAATATAATCAATGTCAGTCTCATATGATAATTCCGGCTCATTTATTAATCCAATTTTTTGCTCTTTATCCGTATTTAAGTCTGTTAATCTATTTCTATAACTATGCCATACAGGTGGATTTTCAATCTCTATTTTCCTGTATTTGCTTAATTCCAAATATTTTTTATCGGTATCAATACCTATAAATTTTCTTCCCAGCAGATTTGCTGCAATTCCAGTGGTACTACTTCCGGTAAAAGGATCTAAAATCCAGGCTCCTTGTTTCGTGGAGGCAAGGATGATTCTTGTTAATACCGAAAGTGGTTTTTGCGTCGGGTGTTTTCCGCAACTTTTTTCCCATTTCGCAATAGCAGGTAAAACCCAAACATCCTTCATTTGCTTCCCCCCGTTAATCTCTTTCATCAACTCATAATTAAAATAGTGAGATACTTTTGCATTCTTCCTCGCCCAGATAATCTGCTCGGTCGAATGGGTAAAATATTTACAGGAAAAATTTGGCGGTGGGTTGGTTTTCTGCCAGGTGATTATGTTTAGAATTTTAAAATCCAGCTCAATTAAAATTTGGCCAATACTAAAAATATTATGCATTGTACCGCTTATCCAGATAGTAGCATTTTCTTTCATTTTATCTCTAACAAGTTTTAACCATCTGCGGTTAAAATCGTTTATATATTCAAAACCCTTTGATTTATCCCATCCACCCTTATTTACGCTTGTTATTTTTCCGTTTTTTATGGTTAATCCATCGTTGGATAAAAAATATGGGGGATCTGCAAAAACCATATCAAACTTAAAATCGAACTGTGGAAGAAGCTCAAATGTATCACCATGAAGCAAAATAAAAGTTTTATCTTTTGATTTGAAGTAGGGTTTAATCATAGTTAAATACTTAGAATAGCATCATAAAACATAGCTCTACCTTGACCAGACCAATATGTAACATCTTGTTCAATAAAAAACCACCGTGTAAGCTTTAATATTAATTCATAATTGTGCCCATTTCCAACTGGCAATTGTCCTAATTGCCCAAGGGCATTTAGATATGTTCCACAATTATACATAATGTTTACCCCATTTAAGAATGCTTGCCACTGTGCTTGACTTAGCAATTGTTTCTTGTTTCTTAAATCGTTTAAAACAAAATTATGGTCAGGTGGTCTGTCGTTTCCATTATTCCATAAATATTTATTTTCAGCATAAATAACAAAATCACAACCCTTATTTAATCTTCCAGGACGTTCTAAATATATTCGCGAACCGTCAGAGAGAGTTTCAACAAAATATCGATATTTCTGACCCTGATTTTCTTGCGCCCACTGTTGCAATAAAAAAGTTCTTACAGCATCTCTTGTAGTAAAGTTTTCTATATTGTTTAAATTTATATTTATGGAATAGTCGTTTCTTATTGCCATTATTCCAATATCCTTTTTAAAACTCCATTTCTTAACATTTCCAAATTCAGCAAATAGTCCGCTTTGTCAAAATACTCCCTTAAAGGCTTTAAGGTAGATTTCCAACCAGCCCCATCGGTTATCCAGATAAATTCAATCCCTTGATTATTCCAATACTCATTCATTTTGATGTATTCAGTAGCAGTTGATTTAAGTTTTGAACCTCCACCACCATAAAAATTAACTTCAATAAAATAAAGTTTTCCGTTTTTATTTATTGCAAAATCAATTATGCGAGAAGACTTATCAACTTTAACATCTATATTCCATTTATCTTTTATTTTTTTAGCCGTGGCTTGTGGCATATATTCAATTCCCAACTCACTGCAAGTTTCCCTTACAAACTCTTCAACCAAATTTTCCATTAAAGCTCCACCACGGTTTTTTCTTCCGTTACTATCAATCCCCACTTCAACACCAGTTGCATAGTCCACTAAATTTTTAATTTTTTTATCTTGTAACAGATCTCCCAAACCACTTTTTAAGATAAAATCCGCAAATGCTTCTATTTCTTCTTTTTTGTAAGTTTTCTTTGAAAAATTGAATTCTCGATAAATAAAATTTCTTGTGTCTATCAAGACTTCTAATGAGTTGTCTCTTATAGCAAGAAGTAAAGGAATGGCTTTAATAGTTTCGGGGTATTTTAACATTAAGCTAATAGTTTCTTTGTGTAAATCCTTTTTTCCAATAAGATAATTAAGTAAATTCAATTCCTTTTCAATTGGTTTAATATTTTGCAAAACCTTCTTCCAGTTTACAAAATAACTCCATTGTGTAATTTTATCTTTAAAGGTTGATATTATCTGGTTAAAAAGTTCATCCTCAGTTTTATTTAGCAATTGACATAGTTTTTTCATAAGCATTATTTGTAATCAATAACTCCGTTAATTCTCCTCGTTTATTTGGATTAGCATTTATATTTCTCCTTGCAAACACTCTTTTGATATTAAATTCACTATACAAATCATCAAAAAAATTATCGTTCGGATTTTGTCCTTTCACGTCGGAATTACTTAAAATCCAACAATAACCTAACGAATCTAATTTTTTACAAAAATTAGAGAGTCTTATCTGATCCGCATCGTCAAACTCTTCTTTTGAATAAGAATTAAAACTGGAGGTTTTACTTAAAGGTTTGTATGGAGGGTCAAAATAAAACAAGGCTTCCCCTTCAGCATATTTCAATGTTTCTTCAAAATCTCCATTTAATATAATTACTTTTTGCAATGCTTTATTTGCTGCTCTTAAATTTTCCTCATCACAAATCATGGGCTTTTTGTAACTACCTATAGGAACGTTAAATTCATTTTTACGGTTTACACGATATAAACCATTAAAACATGTGCGGTTCAGAAAAATAAACAAAGCTGCCTGCATAGTTGGTTTTGAACTTCGCATATTAAATTCGTCCCTTTTTGAATAATAAAAATGTTTTTTTGCATCTAACTTGTCTTCAAGTAAGTGATATTCTTTTTCCAATTCTTTCAAGACTAAAATCAGTTCATTTATATTATTTTTTATTACATTGTAAGTATTTATCAAATCAGAATTAATATCATTTATAACTATTTTTTCCAATTCGGGATAATTTTCAATCATATAAAATAAAACTGCACCTCCACCAACAAAAGGCTCAATAAAAGTAAATTTTTTGTATTTAAAGCAGGCGGGTATTGTTTTGCCAATTTCATCTAAAAGCTGAGATTTCCCGCCCGCCCATTTAACAAATGGTTTTGCCATTGCAACCTCTCGATTTTTTACCCCACAAATTTCTTTAGCACATAAGGTAATATTCCACCAGATTTATAGTACTCTACCTCTATTTCAGTATCAAGTCTTGAAAGGGCTTCAAATTCTATCTTTGCACCATCCTCTTTTTCGGCTATAACTTTTAAAATTTGCCCGGGCTTTAAATCACCAAGCCCTAAAATCGAAAATTTTTCATTTCCGCTTATTCCAAGACTTTCATAAGACTGACCTTCCCTAAACTGCAGCGGCAAGACACCCATTCCTACAAGATTGCTCTTATGAATCCTCTCAAAACTCTCTGCTATTACAGCCTTTACACCAAGAAGCACTGTCCCTTTTGCCGCCCAATCCCTTGATGAGCCACTCCCATATTCTTTTTTGCCAAGGACAATGAGGTTTCTTCCTTCCTTTAAATATTGCATAGCAATATCAAAAACATATCCTTCTTCTTTTTCAGGAAATTTAACGGTAAATCCACCCTCTTTTGGCGCAACCAATCTATTTTTTATTCTGACATTTGCAAATGTACCCCTCATCATAACCTCATGATTCCCCCTTCTTGAACCGTAAGAATTGAAATCCTCAACCTTTACTCCATGCTCAAGAAGATATCTCCCTGCAGGGTAATCTTTTGGAATAGAGCCTGCCGGGGAAATATGGTCAGTAGTTACACTGTCCCCCAAAACAAGAAGCGCATAAGCATCATTTATATCTTCTTTTTCTGTGGAAATCTTATCAAACCCGTCAACAAAAGGTGGTTTTTTAATATAAGTAGATTTTTCATCCCATTTATAAACCTTACTCTCTTCCACATTAAGCTCTTGCCAAAATCTGTCGCCATCAAAAATAACACTATACTCTTTTTTGTAAAATTCCGGGTCTATACTGTTTTGAACATATTCTGCTATCTCTTCCTGGCTTGGCCAGATATCTTTTAAAAATACAGGCTCACCATTTGGATTATAACCGATAGGCTCTTTTTCCATATCAATATTTACTCTTCCAGCAAGGGCAAAAGCAACCACAAGCATTGGTGAAGCCAAAAAGTTAGAGCGGACTCTGTTGTGAACTCTCGCCTCAAAGTTTCTATTACCTGACAGCACTGAAGCTACATTTAACTTATTATCAACTATTGCTTTTTCAACTATAGGGTTCAAAGGACCGCTGTTGCCGATACATGTGGTACATCCGTAAGCAGTTACATGAAACCCGAGTGCCTCTAAATAAGGGAGCAGATTTGCTTTTTTGAGATAATCGGTTACTACCTTTGAGCCGGGCGCAAGAGAAGTTTTTACAAAAGGCTTAATTTTCAGACCTTTTTCAACCGCTTTTTTTGCCACAAGGCCTGCACCAAGCATTACTGAAGGGTTTGAGGTGTTTGTACAAGATGTAATCGCTGCTATAACTACGCTACCATCTTTTAGAGTCACATTTTCATCATTTATTACAATTTCAGCACCATTATATTTCTTTTCAACTATATCATCAAACTTTGTCTTAATATCTTTAAGGAAAATTTTATCCTGAGGCCTTGAAGGTCCGGCAAGACAAGGCTCCACTTTTGTTAAGTCAAATTCTAACACGTCAGTATATTTAGGAGTTTCATCCCCTTTAAAAAACATTCCGCTAAGTTTATAATATTTTTCTGCAAGAGCTGCATATTCCTTCCTGTTAGTCCTTCCAAGAAAATCTACAACTTTATCATCTACGGGGAAAAAGTTAACTGTAGAGCCACATTCAGGGGTCATATTTGAGATTGTCGCCCTGTCAGTGATAGGTAGATTTAAAACACCTTGACCAAAAAACTCCACAAATTTGCCCACAACTTTATACTTTCTAAGCATTTCCGTAATAGTTAAAATTAAATCCGTAGCTGTTACACCTTCTTTTAATTCACCAACTAATTTAACTCCGATTACTTCAGGAAGAGGCATAAAATAAGGCTGCCCCAGTGCAACAGCTTCAGCTTCAATACCACCAACCCCCCAACCAAGTACACCTATACCATTTATCATAGGTGTGTGAGAATCTGTCCCTACAACAGTATCGGGGAAAACTAAGTCTGAGCCACCTACCTCATCCGTCATTGCGACCCTGCCAAGATACTCAAGATTTACCTGATGGCAAATTCCTGAGTTTGGCGGAACTACTTTGAAATTTTCAAAACTTTTCTGCGCCCATTTTAATAATTTGTATCTTTCACTATTTCGGCTGTATTCAAGGGCAACATTTTTATTAAGCGCATCAGAAGCACCATAATAATCTATCTGAACAGAGTGATCACATATAAGCTCCACTGGCACCTGAGGATTAATCATGGAGGCATCCAGCCCTTTTTCATTAACTGCATCTCTAAGCATTGCAAGGTCAACCACACAGGGTACGCCGGTAAAATCCTGCATTAACACTCTTGCCGGATAAAAAGGTATTTCAAATGGCTTGTCATATTTCCCTTTATACTCTAATATTTCATTAATATGTTCATCTTTGACTATTTTACCGTCATACTTTCTTAAAATATTTTCAAGAAGTACCCTTATTGAAAAGGGTAGATTTTTAACCTCCGGCGATAACTCTGAAATGTCAAAATATTGATATTTTTTATTTTCATGTTCAAAATATTTGATAAATTTTTCTTTTTCCATGTTTCACCTCATTATTTAATTGGTTTACACTATTTTAAAATTATTATAACATAACTACAAAAAATAACAAATATATTTGGAGGCAACATGTTTTGTGATATCAGCAAATTTGAGACAAAAGGCTCAGCAAAACGTTTAAAAGCATTAATCAGCGAAACTGAAGAAAAAATTAACAACATTAAAAATGGTGACATTGACGATAATTTTTTATCAAAATATCAGGAAACCACTTACCCAGTAGGGTTGGAATTCACCCCTCTTTCCCACTTAAACTCAGTAAAAAACAGCAAACTTACCCAAAAAGAATATTCAAAAGCCATTAACTACCTTACAGAATTTCATACAAAGCTTTCCCAAGATGAAAATATTTATCAAAAGCTTAAAACCTATCAAAGTCAATTTGAAGTTGATGGTGAAAGAAAAGAGGTATTAATCGATTTAATTAGAGATTATGAACTTTCAGGTGTAGGTCTTGAAAAGGACAAGAAAAAGAGAATTAAAGAGATAAATTTGAAGCTGAGTGAGCTTACTAACAATTTCTTTCAAAATGTATTAAACGATACTAATGCCTTTAAAATGCAGGTAGATGAAGCAGATATTATAGATATGCCCGAATCTGATAAAACAACATACAAAAAAGGAGAGACATTTGAGTTTACGCTTCATGCTCCAAGTTATATCTCATTTATGACTTATTGTAAAAACATACAAAAAAGGGAAACAATGTACAAACATTACTACACAAGGGCCAAACAAAATAGCGAAATTATCTCCGAAATACTTATGTTAAGGGATGAAATGGCAAAAATTTTGGGATTTAAAAATTATGCTGAACTTTCCCTTGAAACAAAGGATGCAAAAAGCCCAGAAGATGTGTTAAATTTTCTTTATGAACTGATTGAACCCTGCAGAAAAAAAGCTTTAAGTGAAGTTAAAGAATTGAATGAAATAGCAACAAAATACAATATAAAAAAGATAATGCCTTACGATACCGCATTTTTGTCTGAAAAGTTAAAGATGAAAAAATTCGGATACAAAGATGAAGATTTTAGGGTGTATTTTGAAAAAGAAAGTGTAGTAAAAGGAATGTTTTCTTTCCTGGAAAAATTTTTAGGTATTACTTTTGAAAAAATTGATATCCCTCTATGGCACAAAAAAGCAGATGCCTTCAACCTGAAAAAGAATGGAAAGATAATCGGCAGACTTTACATGGACTTAGAAGCAAGAAAAGGGAAAAGGGACGGAGCGTGGATGCACGATTATGAAACACGATACAAGGATTTGAAAGGGAATATAAATCTGCCTTCAGCGTTTGTAGTTGCAAATTTTCCAAAATCCACTTCAAAATCTCCTTCATTATTAAGACCTTCTGATGTAGAAACACTCTTTCACGAAATGGGGCATGCACTTCATCATCTTTTAAGTAACGTAGACAATATTTTTGTAAGCGGAATAAATGGCGTGAAGTGGGATGTAGTAGAATTTCCTTCACAGTTTTTAGAAAATTTTTATTTCGAAAGTGAAGTTTTAGATATGATTGCAAGTCATTATAAATCAGGCGAAAAAATGCCTGACGATATGAAAAAAACATTAAAAAAGATAAAAAACTTTAACTCAGGCATAATGTTTTTAAGACAGCTTGAGTTTGCCATATTTGATATGGAGATTCATCATAAAAATGTCACTGACTTTGATACTGCTCACAATATCCTTAAACAGATAAGAGAAAAAACTTCTCTGTTTGAAGTGCCTGAATATGTACTATTTGAAAATCAATTTTCCCATATATTTTCAGGTGGCTATGCTGCCGGATATTACAGCTACAAATGGGCTGAAAGACTCAGTGCTGATGCATTTTACCTTTTTGTTGAAAACAAAATCTTTGATAAAAAACTTGCCGAAAATTTTGTAAATAGCGTGTTATCAAAGGGGGGCAGCATAAACATTACTGAGGCTTATGAAAAATTTAAAGGCAAAAAAGTTGACAACAAAAATCTTTTAACACTTTACGAAATATGAGGTAATTTATGGAGTTTTCATCGGCTTTTTTCGTTAGCTTGTTGACTCTAAGTATACTCGAAATTGTCTTGGGTGTTGATAATATTGTGGTAATATCAATCTTGTCCGGAAAATTACCGGAACATCAGCAAAGATTAGGACGCAAGCTGGGTATATCTTTAGCTCTGATAACACGATTACTTTTGCTTTTAAGTATTACATGGCTAATGAAGCTTACAAAACCTTTATTTATAATATTTAATACTGGTATCTCGTTTAAAGATTTAATCCTTCTGGGAGGCGGACTTTTTTTAATTTATAAAGGGACACATGAAATTCATAATCTTGTAGATGAGGATAATCATAAGAAAGAGGAAGACTTAAAACATGTTACATTAACTGCTGTAGTAGTCCAAATTGGACTTTTTGATATAGTCTTTTCTCTTGATTCGGTAATCACTGCTGTCGGTATAGGACACAATTTAGTAGCAATGATTGGAGCTATAATTATTGCAATGTTTGTAATGCTATTTGCCGCTGAAAAAATCAGCCATTTCATCGAAAAACATCTTTCAATAAAAATGCTTGCATTAAGCTTTTTGTTATTAATTGGTGTCACCCTTGTTGCCGAAGGCGTGCATTTTCATATCCCAAAAGGCTATTTATATTTTGCGATGGCTTTTTCAGGCTTTGTGGAAACAATGACAATTATAGCAAAGAAGAAAGTAAAAACAGCATAATAAAAAAGGCGGAAGCAGTTTCCGCCTGATAATTCTATATATTAAATCCTCGTTCACCATGTTCAACTTCATCAAGCCCTCTTATTTCATCTTCATCCTCAACTCTAACAGGAACAAATATTTTAGTAATATAGAAAATTATTACTGTTAAAATTCCTGAATAAACAACTGTTATGATTATCGAGACAACTTGTGCCCAAACCTGGGATGGGTTTCCATACAAAAGCCCTACACCAGCTTCATTTATTTCTGGATTTGCAAATACACCGGTCAGCACTGCACCCAAAATACCGCATAAGCCGTGTACACCAAAAGCATCAAGAGAATCGTCATATTTTAGTTTACTTTTTATTACGAACACTCCAATAAAACCTAATATCCCCGAAAGTATTCCAAAAATTATTGAAGCTGGAGCAGAAACAAATCCCGCAGCAGGGGTAATTGCCACAAGTCCAGCTACGGCACCTGATGCAGCACCAAGCATTGTAGGCTTTTTGGCAACGATTTGCTCAATTAGTAACCATGAAAGAGCACCTGCTGCTGCAGATGTATTTGTAACAAGAAAAGCATTGGCTGCTATCCCATCGGCAGCCAGTTGGCTGCCTGCATTAAATCCAAACCAACCAAACCAAAGCATACCGGCACCTAAAACTGTAAGTACAATTGAAGAAGGTATTATTGCCGTGCGCCCATAATCTCTTCTTTTACCAGCCAATAAAGCTAAAACAAGTCCTGATACACCTGCGTTTATGTGAACAACGGTACCACCTGCAAAATCAAGTGCACCTATCTTTGTTCCTATAAATCCGCCGCCCCATACCCAGTGAGCTACCGGTGCATACACAAGTATCAGCCACAGTGTACTAAAAATTACCCAGAAACCAAATTTAACTCTTTCTACTATTGAGCCACTAATAAGTGCAACAGTAATCCCAGCAAATGTCATCTGGAAAACTGCAAATATAATTTTTGGAATGCCTCCTTCTACGTCAGTAACCTTTATATTTTTAAAAAAGACATAATCAAAGCCACCTATAATACCACCAATATCACTGCCAAAGGAGAGTGAGAAAAGGATTATTACCCAGAGCAGAGAAGCTATTGCATATGATACAAAACTCATACCTATTGTGTTTAAAATGTTTTTGGTTCGGGTCATACCACCATAAAAAAGGGCAAGCCCTGCTGGGGTCATAAACATTACAAGCGCAGTTGCCACAATCATCCATGCTGTGTCACCACCGTCTATCTGGTTTGGCTCAGCAGCAAATAAGCTCAAAGGTATCGCTGATAACAAAATAGTCAAAATAAACTTCTTCATATTGCCTCCACACTTTTTCCTTTATTCTTAACAATAAGCATACCAACTATCTATTTATATGATAAAAAAGTATTTTACAAAAATTGAATAAAGCTAATGGTTAAATCTTGGGCACTATATGCAAAATTATTGTTCATTAATAATGTTTGCAGCCATAATTTAGGCAAATTAATATATTACCAAATATCCTGTTGAAAATTTATTTATTTTATGAAAGAAATACTTTTATGTTAAGGTTATTTTTCATAATTTTAATCCCACTAACTGTTTTTGGATCAAACCCACTTGATGACTTATATAATTTTTTCCCAAAATCAAGTCAGTTGCAGGGTGGTAACAAAAAATGGCTTTACACAAGCATAACCGAAAGCAGAAATGATGACTATGTTAGGCTCAGCAGTACATACAATTATTACAACGAAAAAGAGGAAAAGATACTCGGGATAAACAGAAACACTAATTTTACAGTGGATATTTCCATTTATTACGCAAAAAATACTGATACATCAGATAGGCTATACAAAATGCTTGTAAAAAACTCCAATTTGCCTGTCAGAAAAAAAGTAGATTTTGGCGAAGAATCAACTGTTTTGTTTAAGCCATTGTCATTAAAAGATTTTAAGGCTGAATACAATATCATAATAGTAAATAAAAATTTCCTTATAGATATCAAGACTGACGATGGATTTGCGTTAATGGAGTTTGCCGATTATTTTGACAAAGCAATTAAAAATTATATGCTGGCAAATATTGACAGATTCTTTCTTGACAGATTCAGACTCAAACTATCTTACAAAAATTTTGAATCGGTTGAAGAAATCATATCTACCGAATTAAACATATCAGGAGTTATTATAAAAGGAAAAGTTGCTGATTCCGGTAACAAACCTATCAAAGGTGCAAAATTGAAGCTTATAGGGTATGGATATGAAACGATTAGTGACGAAAACGGACGATACCAATTTGAGATAAAATACAAAAACAAAAAAGGTAAAAACCTTGAATTTATAAAAAATTTTATTTTAGAAGAACCTTCCCCAAAACCTAAAGCAAAAACTCCTTTTGCAGCTGAAGTTGAAATCACATACCTAAATAAAAAAGAGAAAGGATTAATTATAATCGACAAAGAAAAAAATACCGGAGAAATTTACATAGACAATATAAAAAACAATCTTAAAAACATAAAAGTCAATGATAATTTTTATAGTTTTATCAGGGATTGTACCCCCTCAGGGTCTACCTTTAAGTGTGTTCAGAAATTTCAGTTTATTGTAAAAAACAATGATATTATTGGGAATGTTGTGGGGTTTGGCGGCAAAGCAACCGTCAAGGGAGTATTACTGACAGAAACAAAAGAAGAAAATTTGTTAATTGATGAAAAGTTTCTACTTGAAAAAATTACCACCGACAAAAAGCTCAATATTGCAAACTACAACAACGAAGATTTAACTATCAATAATTCTAAAGAAATCTCAGAGTATATACACTTTAAAATATTGGAATTTGAAAATTCCCCTTATGATATTTCATATGCACTTAGCCTTGTGAGGCTTCCCCGAGAAAAAACAGAAAAAAAGATTCCATTATATCTGTTTACCGGTGAAATAAATGAAGGACATTTGATTTTAAACAAAAAATATGAAATAATTGTTGAAGAAGGTGATTTTCCAAAACGCTATAAGTTTGAAATAGATTCTCCTGACAAAGAATACTTCATCGGTTTTCTTCCGGAATATGGTTTTAATGAAAGTATTTCCTTCTCAAATGAAAAAGCCATAGATGAGTTGGCTCCTACATTTGAAGTAACATATTTTTCAAAGAAGGAAGAAGGTAAGGCAACCTTGGAAATATTCAAAACGGATAAAGACTTTGCATCCACTTCAAAAGAGATAAAAGGGGATGGCAAAACAGATGTCATCGTAAAAATTTCAAATATTGAAGGGAATATTACTAATATTGATATTGCTCTTTCTGGCAAATATAAATATTCATGGTCAACAAACCCTTTGAAGATTTTACCTGTACCGGTCTTGAGAATAAAAGATAAAACAATTAATTTTCCAAATGGTTCGGTAAATTTCTCTTTAGAAAAAAATGATGAACTTAACATTTACCTGGGGCATCCCTCCTGGGTAAGTTTTGAAAACAGTTATCTCAGTTTGAAGATAACAACAGATAAAAGAGAGATTGAATTATCAAAAAAAATAACTAAATTAGAATAAAATCAAAAGGAGGCAATTTTGAGCCAATACAGTGAGTATATCGGCCTTATTTTATTTATAGGCTTGATAATTGTTTTAAGCCTTTTCAAAGGTGGCGGCTGAGCTGCCGATTCATGCAGTATCGAGGATCGATACAAAAAGGAAGCAAAAAAGAAAGATAAAAAAAAGGGGAAGTAATTCCCCTTTTTTATTTAATATCTGTAGTGGTCAGGTTTATATGGCCCTTCAACAGGTACACCTATGTACTCTGCCTGCTCAGGAGTAAGCCTTGTAAGCTTGACTCCGATTTTTTCCAAATGAAGTCTTGCAACCTCTTCATCAAGTTTCTTCGGTAGTACATAAACACCTGGTATGTATTTATCTCTGTTTTTCCACAAATCTATCTGTGCAAGCACCTGATTGGCAAAGCTGTTGGACATTACAAATGATGGGTGACCTGTGGCACAACCAAGATTTACAAGTCTGCCTTCTGCAAGCAGGAATATTTCATGTCCGTCAGGAAAAATATATTTATCCACCTGTGGTTTTATGTTTACCTTTTTTATCCCTGGGTAATTATTTAATTTGTCTACCTGAATTTCGTTATCAAAGTGTCCAATATTACACACTATTGCCTGGTCTTTCATCTTTTCCATGTGCTCTATTCTGATAACATCCCTGTTACCGGTAGTAGTCACATATATATCTCCAATACCAAGAGTATCTTCAACAGTCTTTACCTCATAACCTTCCATAGCAGCCTGAAGAGCACAAATTGGGTCAATCTCTGTTACTATTACTCTTGCTCCTTGGCCTCTTAAAGATTGAGCAGAGCCTTTACCTACATCGCCATATCCACAGACAACAGCAACCTTGCCGGCAACCATTACATCTGTTGCTCTTTTGATACCATCAATCAAAGATTCTCTACAACCGTAAAGATTGTCAAATTTTGATTTAGTAACAGAATCATTTACATTTATTGCTGGAATTAAGAGCTCACCTTTTTGCATCATTTGATAAAGTCTGTGGACACCAGTCGTAGTTTCCTCAGAAACACCTTTAAGCTCTTTTATCATTTCTGTGAACTTACCAGGACTCTCTTTTAAAATTATTTTTAACCTTTTGATCAGTTCCTTTTCATCTTCACCGTGCGTCTCTTTATCAAGGACAGAAGGATCTTTCTCTGCCTTTACACCAAGATGAACCATTAATGTAGCATCTCCGCCATCATCCACAATAAGCTGAGGACCTTTACCACCAGGAAATGTCAAAGCCTGCTCAAGGCACCACCAATACTCTTCCAAAGTTTCACCTTTCCAGGCAAATACAGGTACACCGCTTTTGGCAATCGCTGCTGCAGCATGGTCTTGAGTAGAAAAAATATTGCAGCTGCTCCATCTTACATCTGCTCCAAGCTCAACTAACGTTTCAATAAGTACAGCAGTCTGAATAGTCATATGCAGTGAGCCGGTTATCCGTACACCCTTTAAAGGCTTTTCGGCACTGTATTTCTCTCTGATTGCCATAAGGCCTGGCATTTCATGCTCGGCGATCTCTATCTCTTTTCTTCCCCAATCGGCAAGATTTATATCCTTTATTTTGTAGTCCATAAGGCACTCCTTAAATTAGAATCTTTTGATAGGTTCAAATGATTTGGTAATCGGCAGTACGATATTGCTCCTCGATAATTCATATCTGCTAATTTCCCTCTTCTCCACCACATTACCTGTACTATCATAAATCGTAAGCCTATAAGTCTCAACTGACCTGTCATTGTAAAAGTCAAAAACCATTACTGCCAATACTATAAAAAACGCTACATACCAATATTTTAGATATTCTCCACCAAAATATTTGTTAAATCTTTTCATTCTGCTCTCCTGATATTTACAAATGTATCATAATATGCCACAGCAAGCCCTGCATCTGTTTGACTCATCTTTGTCAAAATATTCGGCGTATTACCAAAGTATTTTTTGCTTTTATAGACCATTACATAACCTTTTGCAACTTTATCTGTAATTTTTGCATGTATTTTTAAGTTTCCATACTCATTAAAAAGTTCAACCATATCACCGTCATTTATATCAAATTTATATGCATCATCGGGTGAAATATGTAAAAATTCTTCCGCAATTTCGTCCTCTGCAAGCTGAGAGTTCAAGTACAAACTGTGGGAGTTTGAAATAAGCCTTAATCCATTGCCCATAATTGGCAAACTTATCCCTATCTCATCTTTTGTAAAATTCCTCCTTAAAGCTTTTTTTTCGTAGTTTATCTCATCAATACTTTTGACCTTTATCTGAAAATCAAATTTTTCAGAAAGCATCTTAACCACATCTGTATCAGAAATTGTATCAAGAAATCTTTCCCTTTTATTCATCACACCATCAAAAAAATAGCTACCCAGGATATCGTCCTGAGCAAACATTCCTCCAACCTTTATAAAAATATTTGATTTATCAACTGTATCTGTAAGATTCGTATCAATAGTTACAAGATTTACATTATCAAAAATTTTTTTTAGAAAATTTGTTTCAGGGTATGTCACTAAAGGATTGGCAGCTACAATTACCACAAGGTCAAAATATCCGGTTTTCAACCTGTCGTATGCTTCTTTAATAGTTATTTTATTCTTTTTATTTACAGAAATACCCGATAGGTAAGCACTCGAAGATTTTCCATAATAAAGAGTGTCAAGATTGTCAGTATAATAGGCAAGTCGGTTTATCCATTGAACTATATTTTTACCGTTAGAATATCTTTGCAGTCCAAAACCTGTTATAAGACCCGTTTTTTTTGGTTTTATTTTACTTTTCAAAAATTCAATATCTTCTCTTGAAATACCTGTCAATTTAATAGTTTCATCCAGATTTAAAAAATTTTTTATATATCCCAGACTACCTAAAATGTGATTGCAAAGTATTCCGTCTGTGGCAGGATTTATTCTGATGTATTTTTTGGCAATCTTGGCCGTTTCACTTTTTATAGGATCAATATAGATTATTTCTTTTTTCAAATGTTTTAAATATGAATACAAATGTTGATTGACCACTCTGGCATTTCTTCCAAAAATGATAATCGTATCTACATGCTCGAGATTTCTCACATCCGGGTTTGTGCAAACTCCAAAATCTTCTTCATGGGCAATAACACCAGTTTCATCACATGGGTTATCCGACACAAAATGGCATTTGTCAAAATTGCTAAAAAACATATCCCAATATCTCATTTTGTATCCAAGGCTACCTGAGCCTCGCAAAAATAAAATATTTCTCGAAGATTTTAACAGCTCTGACATTTTATCAATTGCAGTTTGATAATCACATTTTATTTTTCTGCCTTTATCCACATAGAAGCATTCTTCAGGCTTAATTTCACGTCTGTAAAACTTTATTAATTTACTGCAAAAAAAGGGGGATTTATCAAATACATTTGGCAGTGCTTTAAACTTGCCACTCTCAGTTATCTCAAAATGGCAACCGTCAGGACAATCTTTCGAACAAAAAAATTTCATTTACAACACCTTAAGTTTTGTAATATAAATAAACATGTTTGAAGTATTACTTATAGTTTTACCAATATTTATTGTTTTAGCAACAGGAAATATCCTTTACAGACTTAAATTTTTTGACCAACACTTCATGAATGTATCAAATAAGCTTATCTTTTATTTTTTACTCCCTGTGCTTTTATTTTACAAAATAGCAAACTCAAACATAAAAAGTTTTTCCCTTTCCTATCTTTTGATTATAATGGCAAGTACAATATTTATAATGTTTTTTATCAGCTTTATCACCGGCAACTTATTCGGTTTTAAGAAATCTTCCATTGGAACATTTGCAATGAACAGTTTTAGAGCAAACTATGCATACATGGGTCTTCCTGTATGTTATTATGCATTTGGAGATAAAGGGCTGACAATTGCAAGTATACTGATGGCTTTCATTGTACCTGTTGTAAATTTAATGTCGGTAATAAGCCTTATAATGACTTCAGACAAAAAAATGAGTTTAAAAAATTTTATAAAAAATACTTTATTCAATCCACTTGCAATTGCATGTATCTCAGGAATATTTTTTTCACTTTTATCGATAAAAATCCCTAACTTTCTAAATAAATCGCTGGAATTAATGAGTAATGTAACGCTCCCTCTTGCTCTTTTCAGTATTGGAGCAACACTTGACTTTAAAAAGGTTAAAGGAAGTTTCAAGATTATATTTTTAAACGTTATCTACAAACTATTTCTTTTACCATTAATAGCATTAGTATTATTAAAAATTACTTCACCAAGCACAACTTTCTCTTCCAACATACTTGTTATAATGCTCTCTTCACCTGCAGCTACGGTTAACTATATTTTGGCTTCTGAAATGGGTGGGGATAAAGATTTGGCAAGTAGCGTAATAATATTAAGTAGTGCACTTTCTATATTTTCTTTTGTTTTTTGGATATCGATTTTATAATAAAGGATAATTATAATTCATAAGAGGTTAACTCTCTGTCAATTTTCGATATACAGGACTCACATATGCCATGGGTAAAAGAAGGAATCCCTTCATCGTCAAAAATATTAAGTCCGTTTATTGCATGTTCAATTTCTATATATTTGCCATTATATAAAACTTTGTTACACCATGCACACATCTTGTAAGTTTTTGAAGAACGACCAAAGTTTTTTAAGCTTGTTTTTCTTTTTGTTTGTTTGGTTAAAATATGCTCCAATTTAATCATTTGATTTTTCATCGGAATAATATTTAACTTAAAATATCGAACATAATCGTCATTGTCGCACCGATACGTAGTTGAAAACGTTTTTTCATTTATCCTAACTTTGTCAAATATATTTTTAAGCATATTTACAAGAACTTCGTCATATGAAAAGTCGAAATAATTTACACCTACTATATTATCTTTGACATTTTCTGTTGCCAATATATTATTGAGTCTGTCCAATATATAAGTTTCCATCATATCATATTTTAACTTAGATACCATTATTGTCAACAACAGACAAAAAAAGCCGACCCAAAGGTCGGCCTTATATATTTTTTAATACATTCCATCCATTCCTGGCATACCACCAGGAGCAGCTGGAGCTTCTTTCTTTTCTGGAATTTCTGTAATTGTAGCTTCTGTTGTAATCATAAGGCCTGATACAGAAGCAGCATTTTGCAATGCACTTCTTGTAACCTTAGTAGGATCGATTACACCAGCCTCAATCATATTGGTATATTCTTCAGTAGCAGCGTTAAAACCAAAAGCCACATTTTCATTCTGTACAATCTTATCCACTACGATAGAGCCTTCAAAACCAGCATTTTCTGCAATCTGCCTGATTGGATATTCAAGCGCCTTCTTGATAATTTCAACACCAATCTGCTCATCACCAACAAGTTTAAGGTTATCAAGCGCAGCCCTTGCTCTGATAAGTGCTACTCCACCACCAGGAACAATACCTTCTTCAACTGCAGCCTTTGTAGCATTAAGGGCATCTTCTACCCTTGCTTTTTTCTCTTTCATTTCAGTTTCTGTAGTAGCACCCACTTTTATTACAGCAACACCACCAACAAGTTTTGCAAGTCTTTCCTGAAGCTTTTCTCTGTCGTAGTCTGAAGTAGTCTCTTCAATTTGCTTTTTAATCTGATTAACTCTTGCCATAATATCATCAGAGCTGCCTTCCCCTTCAACAATAGTTGTATTTTCCTTATCAACAACTATTTTCTTCGCCCTACCAAGGTCAGAAAGTTTTACATTCTCAAGTTTAAGACCAAGATCTTCGCTTATAACCTGGCCACCGGTAAGCACTGCAATATCTTTCAGCATCTCTTTTCTTCTGTCACCAAATCCTGGGGCTTTAACAGCAGCGCAGTTTAATGTTCCTCTCAATTTGTTTACAACAAGTGTAGCAAGAGCCTCACCTTCTATATCTTCAGCTATGATTAAAAACTGTGAATTTTGCTTTGCAAGCTGCTCAAGAATTGGAAGAAGATCTTTCATGCTTGTAATTTTCTTTTCGCAAATAAGAATGTATGCATTCTCAAGAACAGCTTCCATAGTATCAGGATTTGTAACAAAATAAGGTGACAGATACCCTCTGTCAAACTGCATACCTTCAACTACATCAAGAACAGTTTCAGTTGATTTATTTTCTTCAATTGTAATAACACCGTCTTTACCAACTTTGTCCATTGCATCTGCAATGATATCACCAATTTCTTTGTCGTTATTGGCAGAAATGGTACCTACCTGAGCAATTTCTGTTTTGTTCTGGATAGGTTTGGAAATTTCTTTCAACTTGGCAACCACAGCTTCTACAGCCTTGTCAATACCTCTTTTAAGCTCCATTGGATTTGCGCCGGCTACAACATTTTTCATTCCCTCTCTATAAATAGCTTGCGCAAGAACAGTTGCGGTAGTAGTACCGTCACCTGCCACATCACTTGTCTTTGAAGCAACTTCTTTAACCATCTGAGCTCCAAGATTCTCAATTGGATCTTTAAGCTCAATCTCTTTGGCAACAGTAACACCATCTTTAGTTACAAGCGGTGAACCAAACTTTTTCTCAATAACTACATTTCTTCCTTTTGGTCCTAAAGTGACTTTTACAGCATTAGCAAGCTTATCAACACCTCTTAAAATAGCCTGCCTTGCTTCATCACCGAAAGTTATAGCCTTCGCCATAATTTATCCTCCTTATTACTTTTATTTACCCAATAATACCCAAAATGTCGTCTTCTCTCATTATGAGATATTCAACGCCATCGATCTTAACATCAGTTCCTGCATATTTGCTAAATAGAACCCTATCACCAACTTTAACAGTCAGCTCAACCTTAGTACCATTATCAAGAACTTTTCCTGGCCCAACTGCAATAACTTCACCTTCCTGAGGCTTTTCCTTTGCAGTATCAGGAATAATAATTCCTGAAGCTGTTTTCTCTTCAGCTTCAATACGCTTAACAAGTACTCTGTCCTGAAGTGGCTTAATGTTTGCCATTTTGACCTCCTTAATATTATTTATATTAATGTTATTAGCAGTCATCTTTATCGAGTGCTAACAGAAACTATATATATAAAATGCAGCAAAAAAATCAAGAGATTTTTTTATTTCATTTTCTCAATTTTACTTTTGCAATTTTATATTTTTTAGATACAATTTATCATGTCCAACAACTTAAAAGAACCTTACAAAATTGTATTTGGCGGTTTTTTTGCACTGTTTCTTGCAATGGCTGTAGGAAGATTCGCTTTTACCCCCATCCTGCCAATCATGCAAAAGCATTACGGGTTTTCAAATACAATAGCAGGAAATATTGCCTCTATAAACTACTTTGGATACCTCCTTGGTGCAATCCTCTCAAAATATATAAAAAACACCAAAAGCCAGTTTATAATTTACAAGGCAAGTCTCATAATATGCCTGTTTTCTACGGGAATTATGGCATTTTCTCACACGATGTTTGCATGGTATTTTTGGCGTTTTATTGTAGGAATTACGAGCGGTTTTTTAAATGTTTTGGGGGTTGCATTTGTACTTCAAAGTCTTGCAAACAGAGGGTATCAACATATCTCAGGATGGATGTTTTGTGGCGTCGGCACAGGAATAGCCCTTACAGGGATTGCGGTCCCTTTTCTAAATATTTTTCTTGAGCCGGATTTTATATGGCTGGGACTTGCAGCTTTAAGTATCGTACCATTTTATTTTGGTTTCAGAAATGTGGAAATGGTAGAATTAAAACACAACAACAGCACTACAACATCTTCAACCCCAAAAAACACTATACTAACAAAGCTTTATATCTCTTATTTCCTTGAGGGTTTTGGCTACATAATAACAGCAACATTCATTGTAAGTATTTTGTCAAAAACACTTAATTCCGTATATGCTGCAAATATTTCATGGGTTTTGATAGGGATTTCGGCAGCTATAACAACGCTTCTATGGCCAAGGATTTCACACAAATACGGCACAAAAAACAGTCTGATTGTTGCATTTATTATACAAAGTGTTGCAATCATTTTGCCTGTTTTATATCAAAACATAACTATTTACATAATCAGCGCCATAGGCTTTGGCGGGACTTTTTTAGGGATAGTGGCAATGACACTTAATTATGGAAGAGAAATATCAAAGCAGGCATCAAATAAAGTAATTGGGGAATTAACAATCTTGTTTGGAATAGGGCAAATTATAAGCCCTGTAATAGCAGGATTTCTGGCTGATAAATACGGAAATTTCAACATATCGCTCGTATTGGCTTTTGTTTCAACTTTGACAGCGTCAATTATTTTGTGGTTTATGAATGAATAATTGCCTCAAAAAGCAAGATGCAATTTATCAAAATTAGAAGTGCTGTCAAAACCCATCTACGGATACTTATTTTTTGGCACTGAAATATACCTTCTCCAGTCTCCGTGTTTTACTTTTTTTGAAGTAAGTCTGATAAAAGGCTTTGCAAAAGGGTGCGCAACAAATACTCTTGCATATTTAACAGAGCCATCCTCAAGCGTCACAGGAAGAATTTCCTCTGTATAATAAGTAAAAAAAGAATAAATACCTTCATAATTTCTCAGTTTTATCATTGTATTTTTATCTACTTCAAATAGTTCACCTTTAACCCTATTTTCACCCGGAAAACTCGATTTAATCACTACTGGATAGCCGGAATTGGTGTGATACATCTTACCATTTATTGCTCCGCAACCTAAAAAAGTGGAATTTTTCAGGTATTTTTCATAACCTTCAAAGCCCTTCATCAATGTCCCGTAAGTAAAAACAGTAAATGTACTGTTATCCATTTATACTCCCTATCAATGCACAATTGTAGCTATAGATTTCCTTTATTCTCTCTATTATATTATTTTTATAGTTTATTGGAAGACTTTTTTCAATATTTAACCCTTTTTCAAGCAAATTAAACATTTTATCTCGGTCGACTATTTTATAGTCTGGCTTTTCACCCCATTTTTGTATTTTCAAAGAAAAAGGCAAAATATCTTCAAACCTGAACATATTTTTAAAGGCGATAAAAACATTTATCGACGGCTCATAAACCCCTCTTGCAACGAAATCTCTACACAGCCTCATATTGGAAAACTCTACAGTATCCACCCATTTGCCATTATTCTTCCTCTTTCTGCTCATAAAAATATCTTTCATATTTTTTTCCATAATTCTTGACTCAACCACTTTAGACTCATGGATCAAATACTGCCCTGTACAAAGCAAGATGAAAATAGACTCCTCAAAACCTATCAGAGGCTTACGATAATCAATTATTGGCGACTCCAAAGTTACATGAAGACTATGAGGCTTTATGGGTGTAAACCTCACTGCTTCTTTAATAAGCTCCGCGGCAAATTGAGCACTTGAAGTCAGTGGAATAGACGACTCAAGCGTAGAATCTGGCCTTGTAAAGGTATATTCAAGGAATCCACCTTTTTTTATAAACTGTTTGAATGGCATTTCCGCATCAATATATGCGCCAAAGCGCCACAAAAATTTTTTCAAATGATAGTGATGACATTTGGAAAAATTTAAAAGCGGATCACCTTTATCAGATACAAAAAATTTACCGGCATCACGACCAATATTTGAAAATTCAAGCTCTACCCCTATAGGTGTGTTGCCGAAAACAAAATCAACATAATTTATCGTCCCTGGTAATTCCCAAAAAAACTTTTTAACCTTCTCATTGATCTTGTATATCATATCCGAAATAAATATTTCTCTATTTATTTCGATCTTAAAAAATTTTCTATTATCGTTGTAACTTTTTAATGCATAAAAGGTTGCATGAGCAAATATTGTATATTTTCTGTCTAAAAAGTAACATTTTTGTTTCAGAAAACGTTCAAAATATCTCGACAAAAGATTTACCGTAAAAACAGATGCAAGAATATGCATATATCTCAAATACCATGATTCATTCCTGAAGTATCTTTTATTAAAAAAGTATTTTATTTCATCATCACATACCTCTTTAATTTCAGAAAAATATTTTTTACTTTCTATTAATTTATAATACTTAAAACCCGAAAGAACATAATATAAAGGCGTTCTAATATTCATGAGAAATAATAAACTGTCATATCAGTTTTGTCAATCTTATAAAGCTATTGTATAATTTAATTTTCTTTTGCAATTATTGATGCTGCCGCCAGTATCATAACTGCCCCTGCTATTTTATCAAAAAAGCCAATACTGGCAATATCATAAAAACTTTTTCTGGCAAAATATGCCATATAAGCATAAGAAAACAAAACTATAAACAGTGCAAAAATTACAATCAGAACAACTACAAAAATATGAACACCCGTCAACAACTTAAAGTCCAAAAATGTGGGCATAAAACTTAAATAAAACAGTATCACCTTTGGATTGCCAAGAGTAATGGAAAGTCCACTCAAAAAATCAGCTCCCGATACAGGGGTAACACTTTTGCGCTCTTTTATTAAAATATTTTTCAACCCCAAAAAACACAAGTAAAGTGCTCCTGCATATTTGACAAATACAAAGAAAAATCCAAGATATTCAGCAATATGTTTAAGACCAAATATTGCAAAAAGCAAAAAAATCACATCTCCGGTAATAATCCCAAAAATTGTACAAATAGCACCCTTTAAACCACTTGAAACCGATTTTGAGATAACTGCATAGACACCGGGTCCCGGCACAATGGCCAGCATAAAAATAGCAACAATAAATGCTATAATTGAAGTTACCGACACAATTAACCCTAAAGATCAGACCAGCCAGACATATTGTCAACTCCGGCATCTGTTTGCTGGATATTCAAGGAGTCTGAAGTCAAACCTGTTGAAAATTTTTTCTTTAGTATATTGGACATATTTGATGTAGTGGCATAACCAATATCCCCCCCTTTTGTTTATGCCTCCTATCACATATTTTTTGCAATTTTCAGGATAGACGATGAACAATCCTGAGAGTTATAGTAAACAAAAGTCACTCCACTTGAAGTCGATATCTCAAGTGGATTGCTACTTCCTACCTTCTGGGCAAACAAAACAAATGGCAAAAATATCGCAAATAAAACAAGCAATATTCTCATATTTAACCATTACTAAAAAAGGTAATAATTTTTCTCTGAATAAAAAGCATTTAGCTCTGTCTTTGCATTTTTTATATCGGTAAGCGTGGTAGCATTGGCAGCCCTAATCCTTATCTTTGCATACTGAGGTATTGCAATAACAGCCAAAATACCCAATATCGCAATAACAATCAACATTTCAATCAGAGAAAACCCTTTTCGCGTAATAACGCCTCCTGCACATCAAATCATACCGCCAAAATAAAATTAAACAAGCAAAATCATTTTACCCAGGATTAACAAAATAAAATGATTTAAATCAGTAATTTTAAAGGAGTACAAGAACCCAGAAACCCAAAAATCAAGGATTTGGCATAAAAACATTTAAAACAAATACCTTTACTATTTCTTTATCAAAATATTAAAACCCTGAACAATAAACAATATACGCAAGCTCATTATAATTTATTTGAGATTTTTATTTTACAGGATGTTATAACTCAGGAGAAAAGATAAAAAAAACTCCCCGCGTGCAACCCTCTTCATAACCGTTCTCCATTCGTTCATCTGAGATATTTCCCCTTCAGGTGAAGTTCACAGAAGAGTCCTGCCAGGAGGGAGGAATCCGCATGTCTCGTTTGACGAGCGGAGGGTTATGCCCTCTGCCTTCTGACCGTCAAATTCAGTAATGCTGCAGGTTACATACCGATCCAGCGCTTCATCTGCCGCGC